>NZ_JAOQJM010000011.1:12709-120295 GCF_025566865.1 Blautia acetigignens | reverse complement strand
GTAGATCCGGACAGAGTGCAATTGAACATTTGTTATAAGAATGAGAATCTGAAAGAAGTTTATAAGGAACTGTTTGACGATGCTGCGGAGAGATACAATGTCGGGAAAAGAAAGGACCGGCAGATTGCAAATTATTATGAAAAAATCCGACAGGGCAAACAGGAGAAGCTGTTCCATGAAGTAATATTCCAGATTGGTAATCGTGAGGATATGGCAGTGGGAACGTTAGAAGGAAATCTGGCTGTAAAGGTACTGGACGAATATGTGAAAGACTTCCAGAAACGGAATCCGACACTTCGGGTATTTAGCTGCTATCTGCATCAGGACGAAGCTACTCCGCATTTGCATATTGACTTTGTTCCTTATGTGACCAACTGGAAGGGAAAAGGAATGGATACCAGAGTTTCACTGAAACAGGCATTGAAAAGTCTTGGATTTCAAGGTGGAAATAAGCATGATACAGAACTGAATCAGTGGATAAATCATGAAAAGGAAGTGCTGGCTGAAATCGCAAAACAGCATGGAATTGAATGGGAACAGAAAGGTACTCATGAGGAACATCTGGATGTTTATAACTTCAAGAGGAAAGAACGAAAAAAGGAAGTGCAGGAGTTGGAAAAGGAGAAAGAGTATCTAACTGTAGAAAACGAAGAACTGACAGCACAAATTGCGGAATCCAGAGCAGATATCCAGATTTTAAAAGACGATAAGAAACAGGCAATCAGGGAGAAGCAAGAAGCAGAACAAAGGGCAGAGGACGCAGAAAAAGAACTAAAAAGTCTGGAAGATCGTCGGAATGTGCTACAACCAATTATGGATAATGCCAGTAAGGAAATAAAAGAATATGGAATGATTAAGACGTTTTTACCGGAGGCAGGAACATTTGAACGTGCAGCACCTTACAGGGAGAATAAAATCAAGCCATTGTTTATCAAGATGAAGAATCAGATTGCTGCATTAGCTGGAAAGGTTGTAGAACTTAACAAAACGATAGAAAGCTGGAAAAACAAATATCAAAAATCTACGGAGAAATGTGATGATATCCAAAAACAGTTAGATGATGTGCGTAAAGAAAATGGAAAATTATCAAATGATAATCAACGTTTACAAGAGATTTCGGACAGATATGACAGAGTGGTGCGTATTTTGGGATCAGAAACTGTAGAGGATGTGGTGCAGCAGGATATTAAAGAACAAAGGACACTGGAAGAAAAACGGCGAATGGAGCAAATGCCAAAGGGAAGCGTTCTGAAACAGTTGGAATGGGCAACTCAAAAGAGCCAGATTGAAAACCAACAACGTAAGAAAAATAAAACAAAATACAAAGGATTGGAGATTTAGACTATGAAAAAACAGATTTATGATGAGAAAAATGGAATGAGCTATACGTTGCATGGAGATTACTATTTGCCGGATCTGGTTTTAAGAGAAGAAGAACCGACATATGGAAAATATGGAATGTTACGAAAGCAGTTCTTAAAAGAACACAGATCAGCAAGGTATCAGTATTTGTTATTGACTGGAAAGCTGAATGAACATCTGAATCAGATTGATCAAGAATCCAGAAAACAGATGGAAATGCTTATGGTACAGATGGTAGAAAGACAAGGTGTAACTGAGGAATTAAAGGTACAGGATCAGATGAAGTGGGTTAGGTTAATGAATAATATAAAAGCCAGTGCAGAAGAAATTGTATTGAAAAATATGGTATATGTGTAAGTTGTGAAGGGCGGTCGATAAGATCGCTCATTTACACTTTTGTATCTATTAGAATAGCACTTTAGAAAGCACTATGGTAAAATAAGGTGAAGGCAAGTTCGAAATTTGGGATATAGACTGGTAAAATTAAAGAGTTTGGTATAGGGTAATATTTATTAACAATGTGGGGATGAAAAATTTTCAATAGAATGAATTTGTTTAGATAATATGATAATTAAGAAACATTTTGGTATTCGGAGGAAAGAATGAATCTTATTGAAGAATTAAAAAATTATTGTGATATAAATAATCCGGTTGGTGCACTAATGTTGTCTGGAGAGTGGGGATGTGGTAAAACATATCTTATTAAAACCAAATTTATACCATCAGTGAAAGATACATATGTTTTTGTATGTATTAGTTTATTTGGTATAGACTCTTTAGATAAATTAAGAGTTGAGGTAAAGAAAAAATGGTTGGAGAAAGCAAGCGAATTTGATAGTCTGAATGGAACAAAGGTTTCAAGAGTAGCAGATTCTTGTAGAAGAATATTTGACACAATCAAGGATAGGTTGCCTGAAAATTGGCAAAAAAAAGGAGAAGTAGTTTCTTCTATTATGGACTTGATTAATTTTATGCCTATAAGTAATAGAATGTTTGAAAAAAAAGTTATACTTGTTTTTGATGATTTAGAGAGAACTAATATTTCTTGTACAGATCTTCTGGGATGCATTAATGATTATTGTGAAAATCAGGGCTTTAATACGATTATTGTTGCAAATGAAGAAAAAATAAAAGATAGATCAGATAATGAATTATCATATCGTGAAATTAAAGAAAAAATAGTGCAAAGAGTTATTCCATTTGTTCCTGACTATGAAGAAGTAGTTTCTAATTCTATAGAATTAATGTCTTGTGGTATAGAATATAAAGGGCTTCTCAGAAAAAATGAGAAATTATTAGTTAAAATTTTGTCAGGTGATTTTAATGATAACGCAATCATTGAACAGTATAAGGCTAAAAATTACAAACTTGGTAGTAACAAGGAAAGAGAAGAATATCAAAAAGAAGAGGAAGAACTTCGAAAACTGTTAGCACAAAGACCACATAATATACGAAGTTTTAAATGTGCTATTCAAGACTTTGAACGTGTATATAATAAGTTGGTCAAAGAGGACATTCAAGACTGTAGTAATTGGCTTCTTTCCTTTATATGTCTTATGATGACGAATAAAGCAGGATTGCTTCAGAAAATTACAAGATACGGACATTTGTTTTGGTATCTTAATGTAGAAAAACTTTATCCCGAATTGTTTGACGATAATTTTATAGTGGATGGATTCTCAAAGTGGGTTATTCAAGGGGAGTGGAATGAGGATGTTATTTCGAAAGAGATACAGTTGTTTTTGAAAAAAGAGAAAGCGGCTACCCCACTTGAAATTCTTAGAACATATAATTTACCTGAAGTTGATGAAGAAATAATTGATGAAGGATTTAAAGATTTATTAATAGAAGTATATGCAGGAAATTTATCTTTAGATGAGTATATCCTTTTCCTTTATAATTGTTGCTATTCTAGAATGTATGACTTTGATTTACCTACAATCGATTGGGAAAAAGTGAGAGAGGGTATTAGAAAGCAAATAAAATATTTAGTTGAATCTGATGAAAAAGACAGCCATTCTCACAGAATGATTGGGGATGACAGTAAACAACATTTCACAGAAGATGAATGGTCAGCATACCAGATTATAAAGGAATTTAGAGATAATAATGTGTGGATTTATGAAAAAAATCAAAAGCTCTATATTGATTTGATTAGTTCAGACTTGAATGTTGCATTTAGAGAGTTGAGTAATAAAAGATACAATAAATTTTCTCTTGAGATGGAAGCAGCAACAATTAATGCATTTAAGAATGCTGATAATATGGATAAAAATCATTTTTCAGGGTGGTTTGTTGGGATTTGGGGACAGTACAGTAATTCACCAGAGATTGAGGGGCATGGCACAACGGTATCACTCAAAAAGTTAAGAGATGATTTGAATTCTGTAATGCAGGAATATAAAGAAAAAGGCAAGAACATTGCGGCTGGGCATACACAAAATTTTATAAAAAAACTAGAGGCCATTATAAAAACGGAAAGTGAAGATACAACAGTCGAACAGTAACGGGCTAGCTTGTTTTGGGCTATATAGAATAAAAAATTTTGACATTTTCACACATGCGTGCTAATATGATTATAGATAAAGAGTGCTACCGATAGACGGTTAGTCCGATATATGTTTTGACAAAAATTGCCGCTTAGTTTACCAGACCAGGGCGGCTATTTTTGTGGTTTATTATTATCCTTGCCAAAGGTATATCCAAGACCAAAGCAGGTTAAGCCGAAGCTCACTACTGCTATAAAATCAACAATACTCATGGCTTAGCCCTCCTTTCCAGTGGATTCTCTTTCGAGTTTCTATGTAATCAGAGGGTCACAGTCCCTCTGCTGAAGGACTAACCGCCTACCGTTATGATAGCACCCATGATGTAAATTATAGCAGTCAGGGACATTGTATGCAATAAAAAAATACGAAACATAAAAGAGGCTGTAATGAAGATAAAAGATGTTGAAAAACGAACTGGAATTACAAGTTATAATATCAGATTTTATGAGAAAGAAAATTTATTGATTATTCCGGGGCTCTCTGAGCCACCTGTCCGGACTTTGAGAGCCACTATTCCGGGAAATGAGAGCCAGTTAAAATTTCTGATTTTGGATGATTAATAATATTTGTCAGAACCGTACTTGTAAAGGCTGCTAATACACCGCTAAAGCGGCTTCGGCCTTGACAAGTACTATCCTGCCAAATAAGTAATAATCAAGCAAAATCATAGTGGCTCTATGCCACTGGAACACTGGCTCTAAGATAGCCGGACAGGTGGCTCTACCACATCGTAATATTCAATGAACAGGTTGAAACGGTATACAAACATGCCGCTTGTTCAAAAAACTGGTTTGGATACCGTGTTTTCGCTGTTGATGGATCTACGCTGGAAATCCCATTATCCAACGACACATCCTCTGAATTTGGAACGATTACCAGCTGTAATAACCAGGATATTTGCTGGGTGGAGGGGCTTCTTTCCACTATCTATGATGTCTTTCTTGATCAGATAGTCGATGGGCAGATATATACAAAAGGAACTGGAGAGCGTGATCCTGCGAGGGAACATTGGACCAGGTTACATGAATTAAATCTTGCCCAGAATGCACACTGCTCGTCTTTGACCGTGGTTATTATTCAAAAGAATTATACGAGGATCTGGTTTCTGATGGCTGTCATGTTCTGATGCGTTTAAACAAGGGGAATCATCTTACCCGGTTAGGCTCTGATGATTTTTCATGGACTGCTGCTTCAGCAGATGGCAAACCGGTCCTTTACCGAGTTGTAAGAGTACCACTGCCAGAACAATCAAACGAGGAAGTGGAATATCTGGTCACTAATATCACAGATCCGTCTATTTCTCCTGCACTGCTTTATAACCTTTATTTTGAAAGATGGAATATCGAAACAAAATACCGGGAACTCAAGGAATGGTGGGAACTGGAAGAATTCACAGGAACAAGCTGTAATTCCATTGAGCAGGAATTATACATAAACCTGTTGTTCTCCAATCTTGCTGCGCTTGTTAAAACAGAAGCAGACAGCATAGTAAAACAGAAAGCATTTATCAAAAACAAGTGGGCCTACCAGTCAAAACGGACTTTCATTATCGGTGAGGTAAAAGCCCTGGTGCCACAATTACTTTTTATGTCCATAGAAATTCTGCCAGTCATTACAAATCTGATCCTAAAAGCATCAAAAAAGCGTTCACAGATTCACCCTGGCAGATGCTATGAACGCTCTAAAAAGAATAGAGACCGAAAACATCTTCGCACAAGAAAATCGGTACTCTAACTCCTACACAAGAGAAGACCATTTTTAAAGGCCTATCCCGTATAGGTCTGTTTAACTATACCATAAATCCGGCAATAAGGCGAGATACTATTTTTACTATTTAGTTTTCAAGGAGCGAAATTAAATAAGCAGAATCATAACGATTTTAAGTTGACACTATATTGCTAGCATTGGGGTCTGACCCTGAGAGTTCCGCTACACCCCACATCTCCGTAATATAGTCATAATCTGTTCAAGTAACATTTCATTTGTCATTTTCTTTTTATTATTACTACTGGAAATCTCATTTTTATATGCGATAATACAATAATAAGATTCTCTAAATTTATTATAATATACTTCAAACTCATCCCAAAAATGATTTCGTGCATCTTCCAATAAATATCTTAAATCTGGCATTCTTTCTCTCAAAGCATATCCAACAATATTTAATCTTTCTATCATTTCATCGCATATTTTTTCAAATTTATTCTCTGTAATATTATCTTCTTCTGCTACATACCTTATACAATCTATAAATGCCATATATCCGATATAAGTCATTACATTTATCATTAAATTTTCTATACTTTTTTCATAGTATTTTTTGATAGAATATTGATCTATAAGCTGTATACATGCATATAAATCACAAGTACATTCTCTTATGTACTTTTTTTTATTTGACATTGTATAAACACTTGATTCCTTTAAATTCGCATAATACATTATTATACTTTGTATAAATAATTCTCTTTCTGCTTTATTTTCTAATGTCTCCATAAACTTTCTGGAAAAATATATGTTTTGATTTTCATCTATCATTTCAATAATAGATTTCCATTTACTTTTTATCTGATCATCCACGTTAAGCCTAGCCAAATGAGATACCTCTTCAAACTCAGCTGCTATATTATATATTTCTGTAACTTGCTTTTTGATTTTTTTTATTTCCACTTCTCCTTTTTCATAAAAAAAATGCGCTATTTCGTGTAAAAGTACAAATGATATTTCAGTTGATGTATATAAAGAAAAATTTTTTACCGCATATTCCCAATAACCTTTTTCTATAATTTTCTTTTCTTCTTGAGAATACATATCAAATTCTTTGTAGTGATCAAATCTTTGAGGTAACCACTGTCTGTCAAACTCTAGTTGTTGTTCTAAAATTTTTGCACACTCATACGCAACATTGTAGTCTTTTCTTATCATCATCTCATCTGTAAATAATAATGGAACAATCCCTGGAATCGTAATATTAATAATATTATAAGAACTCGCTTCAAAAATATTCAATATTTCTATTAAATAAAGATCAAATATCAAATACCTTTTTTCATTTTCCATATCCGTTATCACAATACTACTCTTATTAAATGAATCGATACATACAATTTCCATTTCGGGTATATCAAATTTCTTCTTTAATTTTTCAAATTCTACAATAACGCTATCCTGTATGTCCTTTAATTCTTCACCTATATTCTGATTGCGCAGCATATAATTGCTTTCAATAATTAATTTAATATTTTTCGGTATGTTCATACTCTCTCATTTTTAATCTTTAAGCTTTTGTTCTATTGTCGTTATAAACTTTATACTTCCTTCTATATTTAATTTTCCTGCCTGAAAATATTTTTGTGCTTTTTGTAGTTTCTCAGGGTTTTTATCCCAATATTTAATTATATGATAAGCTGTGTCTTCCATCTTATCAGTATCCTTAATAGTAATTGTTCCTTTTTCAAATACTTGTTCTATTAATGGTTCTGCTAAAATTAAAGCCAATTCAATTCCCTGCAACAGCAGCGTCCATTGCTCTACACCAAAAAAGCCATCTATTTTGTAATATGGCAACTGTTTTTCTTTTGCATATTGCTTTATTTTAAGCATTAATTCCTCATCAGAATTTTCGATTACTATTATCATTTTATCCTATCCTTATATCAAACTCTGCTACAACTTTAACTTACTATTTTCTTTTCACTTTACGTTCTCTTACTTTTCCATCCTGCAAAACCTGATTATATCTGTTTTTTACCGGGGTCTGGCACCAATGTGTGTCTCCTGGATTCATTATAGGCGACTGCACCATAGGGTGGAAATGCCTGCTCTAAAATATCGGATTTAGGTGCTCGGAATTTCCGGAAAAGATGCACTATTTAAATGGAATATACAGTTGCCTTCCCAGAGACCCACTTGGTCGGCTTCCTAGATTAAGGGGATTTCGGTGCTCAATACTCACCCTGCTACCTCGTTGTCTACACTTCATGATTCCAGTTACCCAGAGTCATGCAAGACTCACTAACGAATGAGGTGGTTATTCTCTTTTCGTGCAGGATTTCCGCCTGCTTGGTGAAGTGCCCTTTGCTGGGCGCACGGGTCTGACCCTTTCGTATGTTACAAACAGGTTACTTTTACACCAACAGCTCGCACTCCCAGACATCCACTCCACTATCCTGGAAAATCTCGTGCATTCTCTCTTTCAACTGATTCCTGGTAACACCCTTCTTCAGGATTACCTGAAGGAAACCGCCTCCGCCTGCTCCGGCGATAAACTGACCGCAGATCAGATCCTGGCAGGCAATAAGCATCTGATCAATACAGGTATTGGTGCTTCCTGCATCCAGCTGCTTGGAAAGCTCCCAATGTTCGTTCAGAAGCTCTGCAAAATCATCTACGCTTCCACGCTCCAACTCGAAACGCATGAGGGCTGCAACAGATGCCATCTTCTCCAGAGCCTGTACGCTTTCTGGTCTGGCACCAATGTAGCTTCCTACTACATCACGCAGCAGGTTTCTGGCAAGTCTTCGCTGTCCGGTATAGATTAATGCGAAGCGCTCCTTCAGTTCCTTCTTTGTCTCTTCACTTAATTGAACATATTCCACCTTCAGTTCCTGGTGGATTCCCGGATTGCTGCGGATAAATTTAATTCCCTCTGTCAGACCGCCGACCTGATCCTGCCAGCCACCGCCAGTACTCATAATCTGCTCCATACAAAGAACGATTTCGGAAATACGGCTGTCATCCACTTCTTTTCCAAGGAACTGGAAAATTGCCTTTACACATGCAGCGGATAAAATACTGCTGGTTCCAAGACCGGAGCCCTTTGGAATACCAATCACCTGGGTAGAAAGATAGATTCCGCCGCCCAGTTTCTCAAGAATTTCCTGCAGATTCGCCTCACCCTTCTGGGGAATGATTCCACATGCAATCAAAGCTGCTTTGTGCAATGCAAAATAATCATACGGATTATAGCAGTCCTGAATTTCTGCTACTGTTTCTGCGCTTCCGGAAACGCCTACATCCTGACTTTCAAACTCTACATGAAGCTGATCCAGCTTTCGGATAGAAACCTGTACCGGATAAATTCCATTCAGCTTAATTGCTGCATTCAGAACAACGCCGCCTTTTTCATTGCAGTGAGGAGGCGTATCCGTCCAACCGCCGCCCCAGTTTACACGTACTGGCAGCTCTACATGAACCTCGTTTTGCTGAATCCGGTAGTCCGAGCTGTCTGGAAGATTCTTCACCGCATCCTGGAAAATCATATCCAGAATCTCATTAAAGCATAAGGATTCCAGCACATCATAGGTCTGCTTTTCAAAAACCGCTTTATGTTCCTTCATAAAACGGGAAAGTGCATAATAAATCCGGATACGTAAAGGTTCTTCTGCTTCCAGGGCATCATTCATCAGAGCCTCATAAATATTCTTTGTAATGCCTCTCTGTCCAAATACCTCCAGAGCATCTTTGTAATAGGCTCCCTGTTCCAGCCGATATACAAATTTGTTTGCCAAAATACGACTTTCCAGTTCTCTCTGACATTTGCAGTCAACAGCCGCATCTGCCAGGTTAAAGCTGGAACACAGACTTTCCCTTGGCATACTGCGCCACTTTTCTATTTCTTCTGTCAGCGCAGTACCAGCTGCCATACGGCACAGAATTTCAGCCATTTCTGCTGCTTCTTCGGCGGAATCACACACCGGATAAAGCTTTGCAAACCAGAGATAGTCTTCCTGATCTGCCCACAAATCCGAATAGTCCAGTCTATTTAACTGAATAAAATGCTCCAAGGTGGTATGCAAATATCCAGCCTTTTCGGATAATCGTCCTTTAGGATTATCGCTGACACCATATACACGAATCAGTCTTTTCCCATTCTGCAGAGTAATCCCGTGCCATACTGTATTCTCTGGCACCTCCACGTCACGTAAATGCAGATTAGAAATCACTGCGCCTTTATGTATTATACTTTTGCCAAGGACATAACTGTTTTCAATATAACAGTCCGGCTCAATCACAGCAGCATGCCCAATATAGCCATTATGAGCGGCAAAAGAATCATTCTCCTCTGCTCCGGTAGACAAAACTTTCTTTTTCCAGTTTAAGAATTCGTAATCATCCACATCACTGGTAACCAGATTACGGAGCTCTGTCGTTGTGCCAAAATGAATAAATTCTGCTGGAGACAGGCAAATCAGCTTCAGACTAAACTGACGAACAGCTTCCCAGATTTGCTTTCTGCAGGCAAGAAGGGTATCATTGATCACACCTTCCGCAGCCTCTCTGTAATACTGCTCCAGCGTGGACTGTGATGCCAGAGGATAGAGGAAATCCCCATAAAAGCTGATTCGTGCCTCTTCCGAAACGAAGAAATTAAATTTCTTCTCATCCACAATTCCATCTGTAGATATCAGTGAAAACAAGGCCTGCAAAAGATCACAGTCAAAAAGCACAGCTCCTGTATCAAGATCCACGCAGTTGTGCTCATTGACAGCACCCATTTCCCGCAAATGCTCTTCTGACTGCTTGTGAAGGAATAAACTCACCTGATCATGACCATCATTCAGGAACACACCGTGATTTTTCCCGGTAGTTACACTCTCCTTAATGGAAATTGCCGCTGCCCCATGGAACATTGCATCAATCTGAAGAGGATTAAACAGAAGCAGTACATCCCCTGATAAAATCAACATTCCCTCCCGGATTCTGGATGGAACACCAGACATTCCAATCACAAATTCATCAAACAATGTAGAACCGCGCCCATCAGGAAGCTCTCTTGGTACTGGAGAAAACAGCTTTCCGCATACGGAATACTGAGGAACTCGCTTGGAATCCCCCCCAGAATGAATTACAAGAATTCTCTTTCCTTTAAACGGATTCCCCACATCAGTACCTTCCTGCTGTGCAATATAACGCATAACATTAAAGGTAGCTCCACCGGATCCCACTCTCTTACCTTCCGGGTCCGGAAGAACTGCATAATGGGTGTCTGCCGGCAAACGACGATTCTGCAGCCGATATTCAATCTGGCTTTGGTAAACCTCCGCCTGCGCCTCATTAGACGCTGTCAGAATAATATAATCCCATCGGATAAAATTAGATTTATTCAAACTCCGCTCATAATCTTCCCATGAGTCCAGGTAACTCTGCTGCATGAAAAGATTTTTGGTTTGTCGGTATGTGTATTTCATAAAAAAAGCCCTCCCGAAATTGTATGTTTACTTTATTATACTTATTAATAGAAAAATCGTCAACATACAAACTTCGTTAGGCCTTCACTCAATTACGCTTTGATAGATGTATCAAACATATTTTTTATAATTTCCTCAATCAACTCCAATTAGTGTATTTGCTATCATTAGATGGATTATCATTTGCCGAAGTAACATTCAAAATATCTGCAAGCCATTCTGGACGAAAATTAAATTTAAAATAAGCCAGAATCAGACTTCCCCAAATAAAAAATATAAACGGAACAAGTATATACATAAATAATTGCCTTCCTATATAGTCAAGTCTTTTTTCCTTGAAAATCAAGGATTTTTTAGCGTTTCATCAATAAATATCTCTGAAGAAGGAGCCATAGGAATGGACATTTCTCTGTATCTGGTACGAAAATAGTGGATTTTGGGTGCACAAAGGTCTTGCAAAAAAACAGATAGTACTAACTGCTGAAATATTCGAAATCTGCCGGATATATTTTTCGCGTTTCTCTTGTTTTGCATTCATTTAATCCCTTCATAATCTGAGGATACGCCTGTGAAGCAAAATCCATATATTTCTGATCTACGATTTCTCCATGAACTCCTCGATTGGTAATCTTTACCACCTGAATTAAAAGCTCTGCAATATTGGAATCCAAAATTTCCTGCATTCGTAAACGGCTGGCCATTTGCACCACTGTCATTGGCTCTGGCACTTTCCACCAGAGTGTATAATACTCCGTTTGCAAATGCTCCAGGGGGAGTATCTGCAAACAGCCAGGCTCGTCTTGCGGTTGCAAATGGTTTTATATTCGCCTCACAATAATTGTTGCTAAGCGGGATGCGGCCATCTTCCAGAAATGTCTCAAGATATTTTCTCTGGTTCTGGCAGTAGTCCCTCCTGATGTAAAGATAGAAACAACTTTTTTTCAGAGAAAATTTTTCATCACCACACCATGCAATCACCCTCAAAAACAGCACAAAAAAAGAACCTCTGATCTCTCAGAAGTCCCTATTTTACGCTGTTTTCTTAAAATTCTTCCACTGTCAGCACCGTTGCCTGCTTCATATCAAATTCCACCAGATTGTACTCTGAATGGCATATACCCGTCAAACGATACGTCTTTTCTGTATCCCATTCGCACGTTTTCCATATCATTCGCAGCATTGGCACACTGCTGATCTTAAATTCCCAATTTTCCGGGTTATATTTAGGCACACGAAAACACTCTGCTTCTTTTCTGGCACATGCCTGTACCACCAATCCCCGCTTTTCAGGGTTAAACAAAAATCGTATGTACTTTGGTTCGCCCAATGCCACTATCGTTGAATGAAAAATCCGTATTTTCCCCCATTTTTGGCATAGCGAAATCCCTGGTATCACAATATTATGTTCCTGCACACTGATACCTCCCATCTTTAGGGCAGACTTTCCCCTTTGTCTATTTTCCTGTTGTAAATTCTGCATAACCATCCAGCATATTTATTTCCAGTGCTTTCCTATGTTCTTCCACTGGTAAACCAAAAGAATCTTTCCATTCCTTTGGATAAAATGGTATACGGTTCTTTCTCTTTATTTCTTCTACTGAACATTCAGTATCTGTATCACTTGATGCTGTTTCTTCTATATTATTAGCATTTTCAATAGTAGTCTGACTTTCTGTGTCTTTTTTCGCTCTTTTCCCTTTAATATCCAGGAATATCTCCGTTTCCATCAAGTCAAACACATAAATTGTTTCATCTTCAAAAGTAATCTTGTGTCCCAAAATCTTATATCGGCAATCCAGATTCCATCCCATCATTTCATACATCATTGCAGAGAAGATTTTGTTTGTCATTTTTCTGCTTTTACGCTTATCTGGCTTTGCCACACACCAACGAAGTGCATCTTTATCATTTTCCTCACATTTTCGGACAACCATTCTCTTATTATCCTGGTTCACAAGTATCTGTATGTAAACTGCATCCTCTAAACCAGCGATGCAGGCTGTATTAAATGTCACACTATCTCTCCGGATCACGACAGCCGGTTCCCTTAAATGAGCAAACAGTTCTCGTCTGACAACCTGATACCCCTCATAACTAAAATCCTTTGCCAACTCGATTGCTTTCTGATCAACAATTTCTTTTTCGTCCGTATACTCCGCTGTATCATGCATAATTAGCACACCTCATTTTATCTATCAATTTCTCTGCTGACTCCAACAGATCATCAAGAACTTCTCTGGTTATAATCTCCATCCCTTCAACAGTTGTTGCAGGGCGCAGTATATCCCAGTTTCCTCTATATGCCACTCTCTGTAAAAATACTGTTCTATTTGTAGACTCTCCAAAATTATATGTCCAGGCTTCCGGATAAAGTATCTTCTTTACTGGCTTTTGAGCTTCTTCTGGCTTTTTCTCCACTTCTTCCGCAGATTGTTCTGCATTTTTCTCCTGTACAAGCACTTCTGGTTCTTCTAACTCAAAAATCATTACCTGCTCATCTGCACTACCACAAAACTGTCCACGCAATTTATACTTGCATTCTTTATTCCATCCCATAAGCTCATATAATGGCTCTGAAAATCCTTTACAGCTTTTTGGAAGCACCGCCCATCGTCCATCTCGTATAGTTCCCCATTTTATAGCATTTATGCTGCTTCTTTCGCATGGACGAACTGCAATACACTTTTCCACAGAATTAAAAAGCAATTCTACATACTCTACATCTTCAAATTTCTTCAAACAAGCTGTATTAAATACAATTTTCCCCGAAGAAATCGTTACTGCCGGATCAAATCTTGTTGAAAAGAACTGCGCCCTCACAATTTCGTAACCACTTAAATCAAATCCTCGGTTTTCCGTTTTCTCTGCACAAATTTCATTATTATTTTCAGAATAAGCACTTAATGATGCCTTTTCATAATCTGCTGACGAAAATCCATTCCATGCACGATTTACAGGCACAAAGCCTTTTAAAGCTCCCTGATCCACTACCTGTAAAGTTGGCAATGGATACCCTTTTTTCATATATTTGCTTGCATCCAGCATTTTTTGCGCTGCATTATAAATCTCCCGGCTCACAATAGCTTCATGGTGATCGGTCTGTCTATATTGGTTCCGATCATGGTTATTTTTCTTTGATTTATGATCCAGGTAATTAGGTGTAAAAGTTTTTCTTGATAAAACATCCCCACAATGCCTTTCATTGCGTAGAACATTTACAACTGTACTTCCTGTCCACTTTGTATTTCCTAATTTAGTTTTACGTCCTAAATCCATCAAAATTTCAGCAATTTCAGAAGTAGGAAAGCCACTCAGGAACAGATAATAACACAAGCGAACCGTATCTGCTTCCGACTCATTAATAACTAAATTCCCATCCTCGTCCTTATCATAACCTAAGAGTTTGGGTGTCAGAAATATTCCTCTTGAAAACCGTTGTTCAATAGAAATATTCATAATTTCACTTTTCGTATGTGATTCTTCCTGTGCTGCTGCCGATAACACTGCAAGCATCATTTCGCTCGTATTATCAAGGGTGTAAATATGCTCTGTTTCAAAAAATACGCCTACCTGCGGTTTCATATTTGCTAATTCACGAACTTTAGCAATACAATCCACAATATTTCTGGCAAATCGTGATACACTTTTGGTAACTATTAAATCTATTTTCCCTACTTTGCAATCCTCGATCATACGATTAAATTCATCCCTATGCTGTAAAGATGTGCCGGAAATTCCCTCATCCGCATATATCCCAACCAGTGTCCACCCTGCATGTTCCTTTATCATATCTTCATAATGATTTTTCTGCAGTTCATATGAAGATGTCTGATTGGCATCATCTGTAGACACACGGCAATAAGCACACACCCTTTTGGTGCCTGCATCTTCAAATAATTTTTCTTTCTGTTTCGCAGGAATGAACTCTAATTCGCTGCGATCCACGCCCTTATACCTTGCACGAATCTTTTCTTTCCGTTCTTCCTGGCTTGCAGCATGTTTTTCCTGTTCGTTCATATGCTGTCCCCCACTTCCATATGCCAGTACCAGATTTTACCTTTTTTATATGCTTTTATTTCAGCAATTTTCTTTGCTTCCTGTACCGTTCTTTTTGCAATACCATACTCTTTCATTTTTTCATAAATATAGGTACTTGCTAAATCTTCTACTGATAACAGTTTTTGCAGATATTCTACAGCAATATCTTTCTTTCCTGTGCTTTTCTCAACATTAAGCAACTCTTCCACATTTATCTGGCATTTTCCAATCCATCGAAACCCTTTTTTCTTATCCAGTTCAAACCCTATTGGTTCTCCTTCTGGTGCAAGGCTTGATTTTACCGGAAACATATACCGTTTCCAAGGTTCTTCTTTATCTCTGGATACCATAAGAATGCTTCTCGCTGCTGCCGCAATGTCAATACTGCCTAATCCTCTGTATAATTGGTTTCCACCACCACTTTTGTTCATGTGTCCAACTAATACTATTGCACAATTAGTTTCTGCTGCCACCTTGGATAACTTTGATAAGATTTCTCGCATTTTTACTGCATTTGTCATATTTCCATTGTGACCGATAAATGCCTGTATCGGATCAAGCACAACCATTTTCGCACTGATCTGTATAATAGCATTTCTTATACGTTCATCTTCCAGTGTCAATTCATCATTATCTTCCTTTATGAATGCAACCTTACTACAATCAGCCCCAGCCTGTTCCAGCCTTGGTTTTATCGTATCTCCTTTTCCATCTTCTGAACACTGATATATTACCATCTCTGGCTTTTTTATCTTCTGTCCATCTGGCAAATATCCGCCTTTTGTTAGTATCGCTGCAACATGAATAATCAGTGTTGACTTACCCTCTCCCGGATCTCCCTGCAACATTGTAATCTTCCCACAGGGAATATATGGGTACCATACCCATTCCACCTCCGAGGCTTTCACATTTGAATAAAATTCAACACCCGTATTTATACTTTCCAAATTTGATGCCCCCGGTGTCTTTTGCTCTTTTTTCTACTACATGTGAATAATTGCATTAAACTTCTACTTATGTTTCATTATAATATATCTTTTTTGGGAATACAATAAGGAATATCAAATGTGTGTGGAGTTTCGCAATAAATCTTAACTAATAGTCAAAGTCTAGGAGGTGACAGGTTTGGAAGTAGAAATTGATTATCTTGCTATCGGTAAAAGGATCCGCACTGCACGTCTGTCAAAAAAAATGACTCAGGAAACACTTTCAAATATGATCGACGTTGCCCCTACCTATGTCAGCAGTATCGAAAACGGACATACCAAATTAAGCCTTGCAACATTGCTCGGCATTGCTCAAAGCCTTGATACTACTGTAGATCAGCTTTTATATGACAATACGCCTGTACTGGTTTCAAAATTTGATGCCGATATAAAAGAGCTTACTTCTGATTGTAGCAATCAGGAAAAAGAATTTTTACTGGAAATTATAAAATCAACCAAAACTGCATTACGCAACTACAAACCAGGCAAATAATTTAAGGGCGCAGAAACTTTATTATTTCTGCACCCTTCTTTTATACTTTTGCGGTCTTGCTTCCTTGCGATGTTGTCCATTACGATTTTATATTGTAGTTTATTCCGTCAGTTTAAGCTGAATACATAGAATATAGTATATCATCTGTTTCCTTTTTAATCTTTCTTAAATTATCTATATTCTTAGAAATCATATTAAAAAATGAAGACCAATAATTATTAGCCATTCCTATACCATCATCATAATATTGGAATGTTGTCAAATTTATATATTCATTCAACAATTCTACTACTTGTTTTCCCAATTCAAGAGAATGTTGATTTAGCGCCTCATAAAGATCATCCCTTTTTTCAAGATATTTATTTATGTGAAGCAATTCTTCTTCATACATAAAATGATGATCATCTATTTCATTTTGTAAATCAATCGGATTAGAAAAAGATTGTGCAAAATTCATTTTCCAATATTTATATGAATATTCCAACAAATCATGGAAGCAATCAGTTGCATACTTGACCTGCTTTAATGCTTCCTTTTTCCTTTCCATCTGCTGGCTTTGAAAAGAAACTATATCTTCTCCCTTCAGACGTCGTTCTTGTTCATATTCCGCTATCATCTTCCACTTTAGCAATTCTTCTACTGGATATTCGTCTGGATTTTTATCAATTAATGTGTGACAAGCACTACATAACCATATTCCATTATTTATAGATTCTCTTTCTTCTTTTGTCATTCTCGCATCATATCTTGCGCCCTTTGGTGATGCTCCTAAAATGTGGGCGGCTTCACCTATTGATAATCGTTTATCTCCCTCTCTATGAGGACCTAATGTTTCCCTTCTACAATTTGGATTTGAACATCTGCCCCCAACACGTTCACAAAGAATTGTCTTAATACGTTCTGAAAAATCAGCTTCTCTCATATGCAACTTCCTCTTTCTATAATTCCAAGGTCCCCTTAGTTACAAAGGATTTAAACTTATTCTATCATATCCCACTATAACAAAAAAGCATAAAAATACCGCCAAACAGACTTATTCTATGTTCAGCGGTACTTCGATACATTTTAAATTTCGTTTTCAAATATTGACATTCCTGCAAGCATCATATCCTCGTCCATATCCAGATTATCACTATCTTCTGGCTCTGTTTCCTCGACTTCTCGACAACTCGTTCCGCCCATTGATTTTTCTATTTCTAACAAAAACTCCTTGTCTTGAAGTAACTGTTTTTTGATAGCGTCTATGCTCACTGCTCCTGTGTATGTTCCTGTTCCTGCTTCTCCATTCTTCATCCACGCCTGAACCAATTCTGTCACAAGTGCTGTCTTGCATCTTTTCTTGGTTTTTAAGTATTCTCCTGCTTCTCTCTGACGTTCATCATCTTCATTAAATATCAATACAACCTTAATCTGTCCCATGACCAGCACCTCCTACCCTCTCCGCAGACGTGCTGTTGTCAGTTTTTCATATCCAATCGCATTCGCCCGGACGTCATCAATAAATTCCACATATTTAAATTCCGGGGAATTTTCAATCTGTTTTCTGAGTAAAAGACTTCCTCCACCAAGAAAGACCGCCGGATTTGTTCTAAAGTCGGTTACATGGGTATGTAGTTTATTGATAATTCTCTGTAACCAGTTTTCTGCCATTCGCTGAATTTCCAGTATGATTTTTTCATCTAATATGGTTTCTTCCTGCATTAAAACCTGTTCTACATCTGACGAATCCAAATGAATGCCATAGTTCTGTTGAATCGCATTGGATATTTCAGACCGTAGAACAGCCATACCGGAACGATCACTGACACGAACTGATAAATCCGGTTTTCCATTTCTGATTACCAAAAGGTCAACTGTTCCATCCCCAATATCAATACAGTTTACCGTTCTATATTTCTTCAAAAGACTTGCCTTAAAACACATGACTGCTGCAAAATTCTGTGGGCTGACAAATACATCTTTTAAATAGAAATTAACGGATTTTCCATTCATCTTAAAACTGATTCCATGTTTTGCATGATCTAAGAAATATTTCTTAAATGAAGTTGCCTGCTGACCGTAATCTGCGGGTGGCAATCCCACGCCAAGCACTACATCTTTTCCCGTTAATGTAATTCCTTTATTACGAGCTTCCATTGCAAGAGCATATAATGTGAGAATAAAGTAATCATCATCTACTGTCTTATCAGCTTTAAACGGCATTTTTGTATCTGACAGGGTATAATATGTTCCCTGATACTCCAAAATATCTTCATTCATAAAGCGTCCCGGTTCAGACACATATCTGACAAGTCCACATGGGAAGCATACATTCTCTCCCTTCATATTTCCATTTCCATGATCAATTCCAAAAATGATTTCTGCCATCGCTTTTTCCTCCTGTTTTTTAACTGTACTTTAAGTTGCACTAACATATATTTTTGTTCCAAAATTGCTTCTATTTAAGTATCACTTAGCTCATTCTTGCTATCACTTTTGTATGTCTTGTTCTACTTAAATATTACTTTTGTATGTGTTTTTAATATATACCATACATTTGTATGTGTCAATACATTTTTATATATTTTTGTGTATTTAACAGTAAAAAATATGTTATAATCCCTTTATGGAGGTAGCGATAATGACCGTTGGCGAAAAAATCAAATACTTTAGAACTATGCATGGGTTCACTCAGGAACAACTTGTACAGGCTACTGGTTTAAGCATAAGCACTTTGCAAAAATACGAGTCTGATGAACGCAAGCCCAAGCCGGAGCAACTCTTGAAAATATCACAGGCCCTGGGCATTAGTATCAATATTTTTATGGATTTTGATATTCATACAGTTTCCGATCTGCTCTCACTTATATTTAAAATGAACGAGCAACTGGATTTAAACTTTGATTCTCAGAAAGATACAAACGGAAATATCATTCCTGACACCCTTACTCTTTCATTCAAAAATCAAATAATCAATCAGAAGCTCAGCACTTACGTTTCTTTCTTAAACAAAATGACCGGCTCTGAAAGGGAACAATATACTCAAACGCTTCAGGAATTAGAGAATCAGCTTCTTAATGACAATACAGAAATTCACAAGACTGCTCCTGCGAGTAATTCCACTAATAACATACCGGATTCCACTTTTTCAGATCCGTCTTATCAGAAAATACAAAACCTGTTATCTGATTGCACACCGCAAGAAATGGAATGGATCTTAAAATCTGTTCAACTCATAAAAGACTGTCTGCGTGACACTAAATAATTTTCGGAGGATTCCTTATCACTATTACAGAAAATGATTATAGAAAAAAATTTGAGGGAAGCGTCACAAAACGTTTCCCTCACTCATCATGTATAGTCTATTTTTTTAGATCTTCCAAAATTTTTTCTACATTAATTCCAATTCCGTTTAATTGTGGTTGCAGGATCAGATACTTTCTCAATGGACTTAGCTTATTAAGCAGTCGCATGATTTTACCACTTTTCTTTTCTAATTCTAACTCTAATTCTTTCAAGTAAAACTTATAATATGGAACTTCTATATTTGTTTCCTTGATATAACGCTTGATCAGTTCTATACTGTCGTTATCATTAAGCTGTATAGCTGCATTGCCTACAATTATAAGAAAGTCTATGCTATCGGCTCCCATATCTTCAAATTCCACACTCTCCAGATACTCTTTCAGATTTTTGATTTTCTTTTGTTCTACCAAACAATCCAACAAATATATCTGTGCAAATGCTGTTTTTGCATACTCAAGACTTGTGCAAAAATCCTGTTCTGCAACTTCATAATTTCCCATTTTCCAGTATGTATAGGCAATGTCAGAATAATATTTTACCTTTCCGGCTTCAGTAAACTTTTTAATGTTCATTTTTTCACGCACATGCAATGCTTTTTCCAGCCACTTTACGTCTGGATCAAAGTTATGATACATTTCATACATCATTGCAATAACATCCTGCGAATACACTTCATCTTCTGTATATAAATCTTCTTTTTCCAGTTCTGCCATCACTTCATCTGCAATCTTTTTCGCACTTGTATTATCAGAAACCAATGCAAGCTGTATTGCCTTATCAAATTTATATTTCAATTTCATTAAGGAACTATCCGTCTTTTCAATCAAAATATCATCCAATTTAAGCAGCTCCGTTAATTGTCCTGACGGTAAAATGACAGACCGCAACAGTTCCAACATTCTCTGGTCTGTATGTACATCCACTTTTGTATTTTTTACAATAGCCTCAATCTGCTCTGAGAATTTTCCCTTATCATTATTCAGTTCATAATACAATAGCTGATAATATTCACATTCATTCTTCCAGTCCTCTGCATCCACCAATCCTTTTATAAATTCAAATCGTTCTCCCCAGTTATCTGTATTTCCTTTTGGTATGCAGTGAAAAATACGATCTGCCAACTCCGATAGTGCATTTACATCTTTATGTAACACAAATCTTCCAATTACAGGGTTATCCTTCAATATTCTGTTCGTATGCTTTCTTACATCTTCCAGATAATCAGAAAGCATCGCCACAGCTACATAATACGCTTTAATATAATTTTTGCTGTCGATTTCTTTTTTATAATTCTCTATTCCCTGTCCACTAAACGGTTTACAACACATGGAATACAAGCGTCCTGAACCACACAGGCATTTTTCATCATCTAACATATCTCATTTCTCCCATTGATTTATTGATTGATATTTTATCACATCTTCCGCATCATATAAATGGCAAAATAAAACCACAGGCATATCACTTTACACCTGTGGTCATATTTCATACTATTATTTTTAGCAAGTCCTTTTATGTATCGCCACAATCTTGCTAATTGGAAATCCCACCATATACCATACCGCCCGGATTCCAAGCCATGCTGCAATCACACAACCAAATATCCCGCCTACAATTACGCACAGAGCAACCATTCCAAGGATACCGGATAAATCCCAATGCCAGGGAATTATAATAAACATATGTGGGATTCCCACTGGCACTCCGTAAACCAGCATAAATCTGAACCAGTCAATTTCCCCATCCACCATATAAATATATTTTCCAATCCATCCAAGCAGAAGCAGCCCTGCAAATACTAAGATTCCTTTACATACAAAATTTTTAAATGTCATGCTTCCTTTACCCCTTTCTGGTATTTTTCTATTGCTTTCATCAGAACATCATCAAAACTGAATACTATCTCTATCCTCTTTTTATCATATACATAAACTGTATCAATCGTGGCATTTACAAGTTCTTTTGTAATCTTCTCATGCTGCATTTCCCCTTCCAGTAATTCAACAGCAGATGCCACTTTACTTTTATATGCTTCTTCCTCCACCGATAAACGTGTGAGTGTTTCTATCTCTGCCTGTATGCCATTCATTCGATCCGTAATCTGCATTTTTTTCATCATATACTTTTCTTTCGTTATAATACCTTCCGCATACGATTCATACTGACGTATTCTCTCACTTTTTAACACATTACTCTCAGCCTCTAGCTGTTTTATCTTTTTTCTTCTGACACTATCTAAATTAGTTGTCTTTTCCTCAAAATCCAACTGTATAGCATCCAATACATAAAGGACACGTTTTAAAGCATACCATACATGCCCTTCTATAATTGAAACAGAAACCATTTCGTCTGAACACTTGGCAAATTTTCCTGTCATCTTTTTATGTGGACAATATACCCTGTCATTAGCACCGGATTCCATCAATACCATTGATCGTCTGCAATTCCCACATCTGACTTTTCCTTTCAATGCAAACTTTCTTGTACCCCGGTAATCTGGTTTTTTCATAAATGCGATAGTTGCCTTTGCTATTTCATATTCTTTCTCTGACACGATTGCCGGATGAACATTTTTTGTAATAACCACATCTTTATCCCTCGATTTTCTGGTTACTTTACTGCCAACCGCAATACTTTGTCGTTTTCCCTGCACTAAAGCTCCTGTATATTCATATCTTCCAAGAATGGCTCGAACCATGCCACAATCCCACAGAATTTCCGACTCTGGCATTTTTTGATTATATCCATAATGCGTAAGACCATTCTCTTTATTATATCTTCCCGGCGTAGGAATCTTTTGCTCATTCATGTAATATGAAATCTGAGAAGTATTACATCCCTCAATTGCTTTTTCAAAAACCATTCTTACATACTTTCCAGCTACCGGATCTATCAGCCATTCTCCAGTTTCTTTATTTCGCAAATATCCGAATGGAGGCTTCCCACCAGTCCATTGACCATTTCTCCATTTCACTCTCAATGCACTTTTCAGCTTTTTAGAAATGTCTTTGCTATAAAGGTTGTTGACCAAGTTGTGAATTGCCATATCCATTCCCATAGTTTTTCCTAAATAATCATTGCTGTCATAATTATTGTTTAATGAGATAAAACGGATTCCCAGTATTGGAAGTACTTGCTCCAGATAATCTCCTACACCAATATAATCTCTGCCAAATCGTGAAAAATCTTTTACAATAATCGTATCTATTTTCCCAGTTTTCGCATCCTCTATCATGCGTTTAAACGCCGGACGTTCAAAATTAGTTCCCGAATAACCGTCATCCACATACTCTATATATTCATCTGACAGATCATCCCTGTCCTGAACAAAATTTACAAGAAGCGTTCTCTGGTTATCAATACTGTTACTTTCATCCTTATTGTCTTTTCCCAAATCTCCATCTGCAATAGATAACCTCAGATACAATCCATTCTTACGCACTTTTAACACCCTCTATCAATTCTGTTATCTGTTTATATTTATCATCACACTTGAAGCACACATGAATGCTTCCGTTTTTATATATCTCCACATATTCTACAAGTTCCTGTACCAGTGCTTCATTGAAGCTCCTGTCAGAAAGATACTGCTCCAAGTTGCTGACCATATTCATATATCTGTCAGTTTTTTTCTCCAACATTCTTTGATTCTGTTTTGCAATTTGCAAATCATCCCTCAGATTTTGTAACTCCCGGATATAACGCTCTTTCATCATATCGAAGTCCTCTTTTTCTACAATCCCACCTACATAGTCCTCATACAATACAGTGTTCTTTTCTTCTGCCTGCGCTATTTTTCTTTCCAACATTCGCACTTTTGCACCTGCTTCATAAAAAGCATTTTTCTCACTGGAATCACTTTTCAATTTTTGTAACAGCTTTTTTCTGTCACACATACTTCTTATAAGAATCTGAATTTGATCCATCACAAGTATCTTCAGCAGATTTTCTTCTATCTTCTGACTGCAATAATTATTCGTATAATTTTGAGCAGAACAGGTATAATAAATTCCTACTTTCTCCATTGTCTTATAATTATGGGTATAGCGGACACAATACATTGGACGTCCACAATCTCCACATCGAACCATACCTGGAAAACAGTCTTTGTATTTTTCTCTGTCCTCCATATATTTTAAATGCCAGTTTCTTGTGACCTTTTTTATTTTATTTGACCTTTCCTGCAGTTCTTCATAATCATCCCTTGCGATCATCGGCGTATGCATATCTCTCTGAACATTCCAGTCCTCCGGCGAAGTTCTATACTGCTTTATCCCTTTATACAATGACTGCTTCAACTTTCCGGTTACAATATCTCCAACATATGTAGGGTTATTCACAATCTTATCTACTGTATCCGTTCTCCACTTTGTCTGTTCTAACGGAACAGTCAATACACCAGTTTTTTCTCTTTGTCCAGGTGTTGCAATTCCCATGAGATTTAATCTATCTGCAATTTTCTTTTTGCTGACTCCCATCATATACCACTGAAATATCATCCTTACAAATGGTGCAACCTCTTCATCAACAATCTGTCTGTGCCTGTCCTCTGAACGGACATATCCAAATGCTACTTTTGATAAAGTAATATTTCCCTTTTTTCGCTGTGCATCTTTTGCAGCCAGAATCTTTTTTGACATATCTTTTGCATACATGGCATTAACCATATTTTTTAATGGAACACTGATGTTTTCCCTGTCCTCTTTTCTGGAACTGTCATAATCATCTGTAATTGCGATAAACCTTACATTTAACCTTGGTAAAATCGTTTCCAGATAATATCCTGTTTCCAGATAGTCCCTGCCAAAACGTGATAAGTCTTTTACAACAATACACTGAATCTTTCCTGACCGGACATCTTCCATGAGTTTCAAGAAGCCTGGTCGTTCAAAATTAGTTCCGCTAAATCCATTGTCTATATATGTACCTGCCAATTTTAAATCCGGATGCTCCTCTATGAACTTTTCAACCAGCATTTGTTGTACAACTAAAGTTTCGTCCGTTTCATTTCCACCATTTTCAACAGATAATCGAATATACGCTCCGGTATCTATCAGATTCTCACAGTTTTCTATAATCTGATTACTAACAGCCTCAACATTTTTATTTCTTCTGCTTTTCCTTGCCATTGCTATTCCTCCATCCATTCTTCTGGAAAATAATTCTTCCAGTTCTGCATTGTCAGGTATACATGCACATCTCTTAAATCTGAAACAATTATTTTATCTACCCATTTTTTAACATGTTGACTTTCCAGCTTCTCCGGTAACTCTTCCCTTTGAAATGTTTTTATCCATTCATTTTCCTCGCTATAAGCCTTTTTCATATTTGCAAGCCTGTCCATCAGTCCTTCAAAATCGTTTTCATACATTTGCAACTGCGCCTGTATTTCTTCTTTTTTCTCCTGATATTCTGTCTGACCAATCTCATAGTCCCGGAATTTTTCATATAAAGGAATACGATCTTTCTCTACCTGCTCCATTTCCTGGAATATCATCCATGCCTTTTCTGAATATTGCTGAGTCTCTTTCTGTAATAGCTGTTGCATTTTTTCTGTCTGCAAATATGCTTTCATTTTTTCAGCCATATCCATTTCCAGAGAAATTGCATTTTTTACTGCCTCTGTAACCTTAGCTTCTTCTATATAAATTTTTCTTTTCTTTGGTAATTCACTCATCTGCGGATTGAACACAAAAGCAACGTCACCACTTCGGAAATTTCTCAGGTACAACGGCTTTCCAGTTGCTTCATCATAGATTTTTCTTACATATGGCCCCGGCTTCCCACCTATGATATTATCTGTAGTTGTTCGACTTTTAATAAGTCTTCTAGCCTGTTCAAAAACTCCTTCATCTAGTATTGGTGTTATTGAAAGCGTACAAACTTCTCCGTTGATTGTTTTCTGCCAATAGCCATCATATGCTGTACACTCTAAAATCCTCCGCAAAGCACCTTCGCTCCACTTATTTTCATAATGCGGCCAGTGCTTATGCCCCACTCTCGCATTATGTACCATTGGAGATTCTTCTCCTCGCTCATTCAGAATGGCTACTATCTTTTTTATAGAGATTTCTGCCAATGTCATTTGAAATATCTCCCGTACAATCTTCGCAGCCTCTTCCTCGACAATTAATTCTTTTCTATCTTCTGAAAGTATGTATCCATATTTTTCATCGTGAACTGTATAATATCCCTCTACCTGTTCACGAATCGCATATTCACGCATACTCTTTACCTGTACCGCAATTTTCTCTTTTCTGAAATACTCGTCTATTTCTTCCCTGCTTTTTCCAATACTGCAAAAATCGCTCTGTACTATCGCAAAGTGAAGTCCCGCCGGAAAGAATGTTTTAACCAGTACATCTTCCGCACAGGAAATATATTTTCCGCAACGGTCAACACTATCTACTACCACCATATCAAATTTACGGTTAATCCCATCTGCCGTCATTTCTTCAAAAGCTGTATTTTCATTTTCATCCTTTTTCCGGTCACTGTATTTTGCTACCAGCTTCCAACCATGTGATTGTATATAGTTCTGAATATGTTCATTCTGCTGTTGGATAATATCTGATGGAATTTTCTTTGTATTTTTGCACGATGTAGTCCTTGTATAACTTACGCACCGCATTTAAATCTACCTTCCCTTTCTTCCATTTCCCGAATATTCTGAGCTGCTTCTGTCATTTCCTGTATTTCGTCTGCATACTTAAAGCAAATTTCCAGACGGTCTTTTCCATACACAATGACTTTATCAATTAGAGTAACTACCGCTTTACGATCAAGCTGTGTAATATTCTGATAGCACTTGAAATCCTCAATCCAAGGGTGTTCCCGTTTTCCCTCCGCAGATGCCTTTTCTTTCCTCTGCTCTAATTCACGTTCTGCCTTTTCCGCATTATGTAGCTTGTCTGTAAATCTCCGGTTATACTCATGGTATTCTTCTCTCGTCACAATGTTATCTAACATATCCTGATACAACCGGGTTTTTAAATCTTTATACTTCTCTACTTCCTCATGCAGAACCACCAACTGCTTTTCCAGTGAATCCAGTTCTGTTTTTTTATAATTTTTCATTCCACTGTTCTGAATGATATTCTCCGCATTTACCAATAAGGCAATCTGCCTTTGTATAGCATCCAAAACAACTTTATGAACCGTCTTTTCACTAATCAGATGTGAACTACATCCATCTCCGTTTTTATATGTAGAACAATGGTAGTAATAATACCGCTTTCCATTTTTTGTTGTGCTTCTCTTCACCATGTTCTGCCCGCAATCTCCACATCGCAAAAATCCCGAAAAAATATATACGGATTCTTCCTCTGGTGCTGTGCGGGTATCCAGTTCCATCAATGACTGTACATACTGAAATATTTCCTCTGCAATAATCGCTTCATGCGTTTTCTCTACACGAATCCAGTTTTCTTCTGCTACTGGTCTGCACTCTTTTACTTTATAGTTGATTTTACGATTCTTTCCCTGAACCATTGTTCCTGTATATAACTCATTTGTCAAAATGCGATTTACAGTTGTGACCGCCCATTTAGGCTTGGCTCCTGAACGAAATCCACTATTATAATTCATACCACAGCTTCGTTTATATTCCATTGGTGGAAGCACTCCCATTTCATTCAGCTTCTCTGCAATCCTTTGAGAACTGTAACCGTCCATTTTCAGATTGAAAATATATCGGACTATATCTGCTGCATATTCATCTATAATGAGATGATTTTTATTCTCTGGATCTTTCTGATAGCCATACCCAGCAAAGCTGCCAATAAACTGTCCATTTTTTCTTTTTACATCTAACTGACTTCGGATTTTAATTGAGATGTCCCTGCAATAAGCATCATTTATCAGATTCTTAAAAGGAACAATGATCTGGTCTGCATCATCCGATTCTGCTGCACTGTCATAATGGTCTGTAACTGCAATAAACCTTACTCCAAGAAACGGGAATATCTTTTCCAGGTATCTTCCTGTTTCAATATAGTTTCTTCCCAGTCTGGATAAGTCCTTGACGATAATACAGTTGATTTTCTTTTTCTTCACATCCTCAATCAATCGCTTAAATGCAGGACGTTCAAAATTTGTTCCACTGTAACCATCGTCAACATATTCATCGACCAATGTGATCTCTGGGTGCTGTTTTACAAAATCGTTAATCAGACTTCTTTGATTGCGGATACTATCACTTTCCAATTTATCTCCGTCTTCTCTGGAGAGTCTGAGATAGTCCGCTGCTAATATAGACTTTTGATTGAAATACATAAAGCCATCAACCTCCTAATTTACTATGCCGTCCGGCAGTGTAAACCAAGAAATTCATGGCTTCTTGAATGCTTTTAAATTTTGACCCAACACCATATTAACATAACTTCTGGCTCACTGCTATACCTTTTTTCATTCTTTTTAAATTTCTTTCCATCCTGTTTTTCTTCATTTTCACAACGAGATACACCTGTTCAGGCTTTCTTCCAGTGTACATTTTCCAGTAAAACTTATTTTTACCGCTACTCCATGAGAGATATAGCAATACGGATTTTTAATCTGCCTGATATAATCTGCAATCCGTTCTTCCTGTGGCAGTTCTGTTTGTATCTGCACCTGCTCTATATCTACCAGACTGCTTGTGTCTACCGTTCTAATATCTATCTCTGCCATCTCCTGCATTTCTTCTGGTGTTGGTAATTCTTTCTCTGCCATTTTTACACCTCCCGGAAAAAACTACTTCTACCTATAAAGCTCGGCAGAGGCTATTTACCAACCTGCATTTCCTGTTTTTTTATTTTTTTCATTTTGAGGGTTGGTAAACAGGCTTTCCAAAGCCTTATTAGTAGAGGGATTTCTTTCTTAGAGCAAGTTTCGCCCTGGCTGCCAGAAACCCGGTTTCCGGATTTTGACAGCAGGCAACTTGATGGGGATTTTGCTCCCCATACCCTCAAGCACAATCAATGATTGTTTCATTGGTTCCCATTTGCATGGTCACAGCGTAATAATTTTTTATTACTTAACTTTCACAGCAGACTGTGAATTTTACTTACAAAAAAAACTGGAGGATTAAAGTTATGACAAGACCTAAAAAAGAAGAAATGTATCGTAACCATCGTATTACCGTTCGTTTCACTGAGACAGAATTTTCAATTATCGAAACTGCCGCCAAACAAGCTAATATGTCATTGGCTTCTTATGTGCGAACACAAGTTTTAAAAGGAAAAGTACAGACCAAAATTGAAATAGTTGCTGATGTTCCAGAAATAAAGAAACTGCTCGCAGAGTTTGGAAAGATAGGCAGCAACCTCAATCAGATTGCAAAATATTTTAATCAGGGTGGGATTCTTTCTCAGGAAATGCGAGGAGAAATAAATAAGCGACTTCGAGATTTATACGAAATGAAATATAAGGTAATGGAAATGGCAGGTGACTTTCATGGCAATACTGAAACATATAGCAAGTAAAAATGCAGATTATGGAGAAGCTGAACGTTATCTGATCTTTCAACATGACGAATATACACAGAAACCTATCCTTGATGAAAACGGTCATATGCTTATTCGTGAGGAATACTATCTTGATGGAATAAACTGCGACCCATTTACCTTTGCAGCGGAATGTCAGGAAACAAATGCTTATTTTCATAAGAACCAATCTTATAATGATATCAAGTCACACCACTATATCATCAGCTTCGATCCTAAAGACCGGGACGAACATGGATTGACTGGAGAACTGGCGCAGCAACTTGGCGTAGAATATGCCAAAGAGAATTTTCCCGGACACCAGGCACTTGTCTGTACTCACACTGACGGTCACAATGGTAGTGGCAATATTCATGTGCATATTGTAATCAACAGTATCCGCAAATATGACACTAAGCCTCAGCCCTATATGGAATTTGACCGGGATTCAAAAGCTGGATATAAACATCATCTTTCCGATAGATACCGAATCTATTTAAAGCAAAAAGTCATGGATATGTGTACCGCCAATGGGTTGAACCAGGTAGACCTTCTAACACCTGCTGAAAGGAAAATATCTGAAAAAGAGTACTGGGCAAAACGCAGAGGACAAAAAAAACTTGATAAACACAATGCACAGCTTGAAAAGAAAGGGCTGACTCCAAGGCAGACTACTTTTCAAACCGAGAAGCAATATCTTCGTGATGCGATTGATACAGTTGCTTCACAGGCAATATCACAAGAAGATTTTTCCAGATTGCTGTCTGAAAAATATAATATTACATTCAAAGTCAGGCGTGGCAGATACAGCTACCTGCATCCCAATCGCAGTAAATACATTACTGGAAGAAGCCTTGGTACGCTTTATGAGGAAAAACATCTTCTGCAAATATTTCAAGAAAATTCTACCTCACAGATTACTGAAAATCCGGTTCCTGATATTTCTCAAGTTGTTAATTCTTCAACTCCAACAGTTTCTGCCTACACTGCTACAACTACAGAAGCTCCACATACTTTCCTCTTTATAAAATCTGATTTACGGTTGGTAACAGATTTGCAGCATTGTATTAAAGCACAGCAAAGTCAGGCGTATGCTCAAAAAGTAAAACTGTCTAACCTGAAAATGATGGCTCAGACAGTTGCCTATGTACAGGAACATGGCTTTCAATCCAAGGCAGATTTAGATGCAGCTCTTTCCGATGCCTCTGCTCAAAGCACTGATGCAAGAAATACACTAAAATCCACAGAGAATACTTTGAAGAATGTCAATGAACAGATTCATTATACCGGACAGTATCTTGCCAATAAATCTATATATTCTGATTACCGCAAAAGTCGGCACAAAGAAAAATTTTATGATGATCACCGGGCAGAACTTACACTCTATGAATCTGCCCTCCGAATACTCAAAGAAAAATCACAGGGCAATAAACTTCCTACATTAAAAATGCTGCGTGAGGAAAAGAATCGCTTAACAGAATTACAGACGATGCAACGTGAAGACTTTAATGCCCGACGGGAACATGAACGGGAACTCCGTACAGTGTGTTCCAATGTAGATATTATTCTTGGAACCTCACAAGTTCAAAATCGCCAGCATGAACATACACAAGAAAAATCATAACCGACTTTTTTTCATAAAAATAGAGGTTCTTCCTTAAATCCAGGGAAGCAAACCTCTATTTCTCTATTCTACCTTTTCTCCATCTACATACAATATAAATTTTTCAGGGTTGTGGATAATATCATATTCCCCATTTTCTTCATCTGATAAATACGCTATCTCACAGAATTGCTTATTATCGTTAAAGTCGTTTTCCGTCTTATATACATTGATCTGTAATTCTGTCGGGCATACCATATCATAAGAAAACTTTATAGACTGAAAAGAATTTTCCCTGCACATTTTTATAATCTGTTTTGCCAGTTCCTTTTTATCAGCAATTTCCTCCTGATTTGCTACAACTGTTAAATGTTCCGTAGTGTTAAATCTCGTACTATTGACTGCATCAGGAATTTCCGAAAGTTCCTTCGACTGCACTCTATAAAACCCACTACATATACACAATACACATATGAAACAAACAACTACCAGTACAATTCCTTTTATCCTCTGCTTTTTCAATCCATCTCCTCCTCATTGATATGGGTTCCGAAAACAGAACCTTTGTTACTTTCTATCTTAACCCTATAATGAGGGAAAGACAAGAAAAAGGTGGAGATAGCCGTTGATTAAATATGATAAATTGTGGCTTACCATGCAGGAAAGAGGTATCACAAAATACACTCTTCACAAAGAATATCATTTCAGTAAGTCCCTGATACATCGTTTGCAGAATAATGAAGGTGTCAGTATGAACACCATCAACACTCTCTGTAATATTCTGGATTGTAAAATTGAAGATATTGCAACACACTATAAAGACTAGCCCTAACTGATTATTCGGCACTGGCCAGTCTTTTTCTATGCAAAAAAAGAAGCCAGCCACAACTGTGACCAGCCTCTCATTTTTATTTTTTTGTACGCTCCACGTCTTGTCCCATTATCTGCTGCATTGCTTTCTGTCCACTACGCTTGGCAACTTCTTCCTTTTTCTCATTCAGCTTCGCAAGAACGGATTCTTTTGGACGCTTCTTTTTATCTTTCGGTGCAGAATTATTTCTAAGTCCGTCAATCATATTATAATTTGCTTCCTCTGTAATTTCCGCACTTCTCAGGTATTCCCCATTTTCCAGATACTTCTGCCAGTTATCCAGTTTCGGTTTACTATTTTCTGTCTGTTCCTGCACTGGCGGATGCAGAGAATCAAGAATTTTCTGTTTTACCGCATCATCAAATCCATTATATGTGCTATCTACAATCACTTTGCCGTCCTGGTTCAAAACTACATACGCAACATCTTTCCCATACTGCTCATGTTCCATAAGGAAATAATTCTTGCCTTCTACCAGCAGATAATCTATTACTTCCCATGATCCGTCTTTTCCCTCTATTTCATAGCCAACCGTATCCTTCGTAAGTCCACCGTTTTCCGAAGATGCAACTTTCATAAAATCAGAAATCTCTATAAAAGCATCTTTATTTACATAGTAAACAGTCGTGATACCATTATCATTCAAGATCATCACGTCACTGGTACTGATTGCATGACCTTTATAATTATGTGGTTGTTTCTTCTCCAGCTCCTTTTTTATCTGCTCTGGCGTTTCTCCCGGTTTCATTGTTCCAAGATACACCTGTTCATAATTTTTCACCTGCACAGGAATCTGATCCTGTGCAAGTTCTTCATAGGTACGGAAAAGAAGGTTTCTCAATTCCGGCTTCTTTTTTAACTGATAAACTGCAAACTGACTTCTACTCATTCTCCATCCACCTCCAAGTCTGCTTTATAAATCTCTACGGTTCTTTCCAGCTCTTTGTATCCTTCATCGCTAAGATAATACAGCTTCTGAATTGTTGTAAATATCAGATACTTCATATCTTCATCCAGATAGGAAAAAATTTCATCCATAGCATTCATTGTCTGAATCCTGTCACCCGCATCAAAAATCGCAACAGCAATATATTCATCTTCCTCAAATCTTACCATCATAATGACACCTCTCCCTTCTTATGTGTTCTGGATTTTTCTTTCGTTGCAGTCTGTTCCTGCTCTTTTATTTTTGCCTGACGTTCCCGGAGTGCCTGAAGAACAGATTCTTTTCTGCTCTTTGGATGTGAAACATTTTCTTTCTGTATAGGCTTATCTCCAACTACCTGTTCTGTTCTTTTTGTAAGTTCCTGCTTCCTGGCAAAATATTTTTCCACATCATCCATTGCTTTCTGAACTAATGGACTTTCCTTATAGTGTTTAATCATCTCCACACCTTCCCGGTCTACTTTTCCCAGTCGCATAAGATCATACGGTCCGTCATAATCGCTTCCATCATGCAGTTCAAATCCAACACCTTTTATCCCATTCATACGTTCAGCGGGAATGGTTTCATAAATGTGTAAGGCTTCTTCCAAAGTAAGATTTTCGTGGTACTCACCCATAACAGGAAATTCCATACACTCCGCAACATAAAAAGTGATCGTGTCTTCCGGCTGTTTCTGCTCTGGCTGTCTGGTAAAAACAGAAAGTGTTTCTGCATTTTTCAGACGTGAAAGTAATGACTGGGCAGTGACTACATCGCTATCTATATCCGATTCTTCTGTCACCTCAGTCAGCCAGTCTTTTAAACCTGCTGTCTCCTTGTTCAAAATATCCTCTGTGAGTTTCTCAACCTGTTCTTCCCTATTTTCAACGGTATCTTTATATTCATAAGTATCATATTCATAACTAAAATTATCCAAGTCCACTGCGAGTTTCCTGATTTCCTGCTGATCAAGATAGGCTTCCGATTCCTTTATATACTCTGCCAAAGTAATTCTTTCTTCTAAGATTGGGTTAATGTCTACTTTAATGCCTGCTATTGCCATACCATACGAATTCAATTCGTTAAAAAAACTATCCTCTCGAATATTTCCTCGATAAGAAAGCACCACATCAAGATCAGAATCTGCACGATACAGGTCATCTCTGCTTCTGGAACCATGTACTCTCGCCCCAATCAATGTAACTTCATTTTCCAGTCCCATTTCTTCCAGAACAGCTCTTGCATGAAATAAAACTTCATATTCAATTTCTGCCCTGTCCATCCCATTCAATGCTGTTTCACATCTGCCAAGTTCCGAAGTGAATCGAACATCTCCACTGGCCAGCACTTCTTTAGAATGACTGATTACCTTATCCCGAAACTCCCTGTCATCAACTTTTACACATTCAACATCTTCCAATCCTTCATTTTTCAAGCTGGCATACATTGCTTTCTGAATAGAATCTTCTGGATTTCCACAGGCATCTCCTGAAATTTCATGAAGTTCCTGATCATAAACCAGGTATTTATAGCCATCCTCCGTCGGTTGCACTGTTAAATACATACCAGACATTTTAAATTGTACGGTTATTCCCTCATAACTTTTTAATGCCGCTTCCCTGTCATAACCATCAAAAAAAGCCTTTGGGCAAGTACGTTCAAATTGTATCTTCTCCAGTCTCTCTTCTTCTGCATATTCAATTTCTGCATACATTTCTTCATAATCCATCACGCTTGCATCTTCTATCGAAAGTCCTTCATCTTCCAAAATATTCTCCATTGCTTCAGTAATAGAAATAGTCGGATCATCATAAACGCCGCCATCCAGTTCCAGATAATCTTTATCATAGAATGTATAATCATAACCATCTTCTACCGTCTGAATTGTAAAATACTGATCTCCAATCTGGTATGCTATCTCTGTATCATGCACTGCCAGACTGTTTCCTATCTCTTTAAAAGTATTGTATATCTGCGGATTCAGCCATCCTTCCACTTCCTGGCAATCATAAATCAATGTATCTATTCCATTCTTACACTGAATAAAATCAAGACTACCTCGCAACGGTGCTGTATTTTCAATTCCAAGAGCTTTCATTTTATGATTAGGCAGAGAGTAATATGCTCCAAGGGCAGCTCCCAAATCCTTATATCTCTCGATCTTCATCCCACCTTTTGCTGCCAGATCTTCGATCACATAATATTGGTCAATATAATGATTTTCTGGCATTTTCAGGTCAATGCCATTATTTTCTCTGACTTTATGTATCTCGAAAAAGCTGAATTTCTGTTCTTCACCCCGCAGATTCTGTCCGGTCAGTGTCGGCTCCCATGTATCTGTACTGATTGGCTGCTGTTCCATGATTTTCATAACTGTTCCGTCTGCTAAGATGACTGTTGCCTGGTCTGGAAGATCTATCAGGTCATACACCGTTGCACCATTTTCTTCCAGATATTCTGAAATAGCTTCCCTGGCTCCTTCATCAAATCCATGCCAGATGTCCTCTGCCACCAGTGTCCCATTTTCCGATACGATAATATCTGCCACATCCTGACCGTATTCCTCATTTCGCATCTGGAAGAATCGCTCCCCATGATATGTTTTCATATCCATCGCATACCAGGTGCCTGTATGTCCTTCTGCTTCATACCCTCTTGTAGTTTCAGTGATATGCTGATTTTTCACACCAAGCACCTCTTCCAGTTTCCGGGTACGGATTTCTTTTCTTGCCATATCAATAAATCCATTCAGGACTGCAGGATGGCTGCCCACAATATAGTCCCTGTTCAGATCCATTCCCCGGCTGATATTTTCCGGAATATCAATGCCATCTGCCCACCGTTTATTGCCATCAGAAAATCTACCATCATAAGAAAGCTGTTTCAATGTATTTGCCAGAACAAATGCAACCCGTTCTTCCCCGTATTTTTCAATCACACCTACTGCAACATCTGGATTTAAACGCATACCGTTGAATCCCTCTGCGATTGCCTGTTCGATAGCATTTTTACAATCAATGTTCAGTTTTCTAGAATCCAGATAAGCATCTACATTTCTCTCCTGCATAGCTTTTTCCAAAGTTCCCATATAAACTTCTGGATATGCTTTTACCGGATTATCATTTAACATTTCAACTCTCTGTGCCACAAAGTCCGGCAATTCTGTAAATCCAAAGGAATCTACATAGTATGCGGCTAATCTTCCACCCCGGTTCATAATGATCACGTCACTGACTGACATGGAATGTCCGGTAAAATCGTTTGGACGCTCTATATTAAATCGCTCAAAGAGATTGTCCAGTGTCGTAGCATCTCTCAGTCTTTCACTGTAAACCATCTGATAGTCTTTGCCATCTACGGTAAATCCCATTTCTTTTGCCGTTTCCAGACTTAAAAACTGATACCCTCTTTCTTCCTGTCCACTGTTAATCTGATAAATACCATAACGTTTTCCATCACTTTCCAGAAGAAGCGTTTCTTTGATCTTTGCTTTTTCTTCCGGTGTCATAATCGTTTCCTGACTTCTCCGGTAATTTTCCCATTCAAATTTCGTCACTCCGAATAACCCGTCATGCTGTAAAATATCCAATTCCAGATTCATAATTCTTTGCGACTGTTCCTGACCACCAACTGCTCCGGTCAGTCCATAAACCGTTACTCCCTCATGGTGCAATTCCACTGCCCGTTCCCTGGTAAGCGGAAGCATACTTTCTGAATAAAATCCGACTTCATGCAATTCTGATAAACCAATCATCGAATCCGGCAGACTTTCAATCTGTTCCTCCGCTTCTCCAATCAATTTTTGTACCGCTTCTCTGTTTCCATCCAGAATAGATTCTGCAAGATTCTCTGCCAGTTTTTCCATTGCTTCCCTATCATCCAGTTTATAAGCAAAATTCACGATAAGATTTCTCTGGTCATTGCTGAAAATCGTCCGTTCCTGCTCCAGACGATTAATAGTCTGTTCTGCATACTGCATGGCACTCATTTCTTCTGTCTGCTCCACAACATCTGCTTCCTGCTCTGCTCTTTCTATCTGAAGTTCTTTGAGTTTTTCCTCAATCTGTCCGATCATATCAGCAGAAGTCTTACGGATGGTGTCCATAGAAGCACGAAGCTCTTTCATATTTTTACCGGAAGACCAGCTTGCAATATAGGAAAAAGAATACTCCGATGTGTCCAGTCCGAAATGGTTACATACCACATAGGCAACACTTTCTGCTTCTACTTCCCTTGTAAGCTGATCTTTTACGATGCCCTCTACTTCCATCTGATCACGATCATGCAATACTGCATGTGCGGTTTCATGCACCGCTGTTTTCATGGTTTGTGCCTCACTCATGCCAGGCTGGATAGCAATATATTTATCGACAAGCTGATAAAAGCCTTTCGCCTCCCCATCAATCTCAATAAAACGGATAGGAACCGGGGCAACCATTTTTAATGATTCCATAAAATCATGGTAGATCAAAACATCTCCATCCAGTTCTGATACCTCAAACTCTGGAATCGGTTCTCCTGTGGTCTGGCTGACATCAAATACTGTCGTAACCCGGAATTTTGTAATAACACGCTCTACTACTTCTGTTTCCGGCTGTCCATCTTTCCCAATCACAATCTCGCCTGTTTCCGGATCAGTTTTTTCAATCTCCTGTTTCTCTTTAAACGGAGCCGGGGCAATAATCTGGATGCCTTTTTCCCCTCTTTTTACCTGTCGGTTGAATTTCTTCTGCCATGCCTGATACCCCGCTACCAGTGTTGCTTCCGGTTTCTGCATAGCGATCAACAATGTATTATTAAAACTGTAATTATGGAACTTTGCCATTGTATTCAGATATTCCGTATATTTTTCTGATGTGAATATTTCTGCAACACCCTGTTCCAACTGCTCTGTAATCTGCTTTAACTGTTCTTCTCTGTTTGCCATAATCAAATCCTCCATAGAAAAATCCCGCCAAAGCTATGGTCACTCTGACGGGATACCCTTTATAACTCCTGTTCGTGTTTCTTTTTTGGTTTCTGCTGTATTTCGCCTGTCTGCTCCTGCTGTTTCTGTTCTTTCAGTCTTTCCAGAATAGATGTTTTATGAACACTGTCAGCAATTCTGTCCTGTCGTTCCTCTGTCACGTTTACTTCCGGATTTTCCCCAATGCCCTCATCTGCCAGAAGATTTTCTCCCCCTTTCTCATCCATGTTCAGCATGGCATTTAGTTCTGCCAGACGTTCCATTTTTTCACTCAGTTCCGCTTCTTTCGGGAATGGCTTCTGCACCTCTTCCTGTGCGGTCTTTAACTGCTGTTGTACCGTTTCCAGATTCTGCTCGGTATCTGCCAGCTTTTTCTCGATTGCAGAAAGTGCATTATGAATCCTCTGGATATTGCCCAGAGTATCCTTTCCGAACTCAATCTTATAAGAACATTTTCCCTTGATCGTCAGGGTATAAGTATTCGACAGGAAATTGTATTCTGAAGAAAGTGCAAAACCATGATATTCTCCGATCTGCCCTGCTGATTTTACGGACTTCAAGCCGGATGCTGCTGAAATGAGTGCAACTCCCGCTTCTTTTTTATCGGTATACAGCTTTCCACCAACTGTCATTGCAAAGTGGTCATTATCCTGCAAATCTATTCCTTTTACTACATCTGCATCCACACGCATACCGGCAATCTTCTCTTTTAATGCTGTAATCTGTACCGGATACCGCTTTGCAATATCCGATTCCAGACGATAGATCTGACTGGTGTGGTTTGCTTTCAAAAGTTTCAGTTTACTTACCTGCACATCCAGATCCATTTTTTCTTTGATGTACTCGTTTCCTGTTGCCAGTGCTTTGATTTCTGCATAGGACAGAGCTGTATCATCTACATCTTCACAGGCACGCACCGGGGATTTACTGGTCATGATCTGTGAAATAAACTTCTGCTTGTTTTCCAGAATCTGGTCGAGTAGGTCAGCGGTATTACTACCGCTTTCCCCTCTAAGAACCGTGCATGAGAGTTTCCCCTCACACGGCTCAAGCACTTATAAGCCCTGCGTTAGCAGAACCAGTTCATCAACATTTTTCGAGTAATGAAGCTCTCTATGACAATCAGCATGTAATAAGATTTTCTTTTCTTTAAAGTCGGCTCCCATTTCCGTATGGATTCGGAATCCCCGTTCCACTGTGATAGGTTCACCACAATGCGGACAAATGCCTTTCTGCATTTTGTACAGTGCATTTAATTTCCTTCTTCCATTGATTTCCCGAAGCATTCTCTTTGTGTCTCTGTCCTCAAAATATTCTGTGAAACGCTCATCAAATGGTGTCGCTTCTGATTTTGTTTTCAGCCACCTTACTATTTTAGTATCAGTAGCGTATATCAGATGTAATTCAAACGAGTCTGCCATATTTACACTGAATGTCCAGTATCTTGTGCCAACTCTTCTGAAATATTTCTTAGCGATCCATTTGTGTCCTTTCTTCGGGTGCCTACGTTTGCACCATCTCCACAGACATCTCCATACATCAAAATCAAACCGTTCAAACGCCTGCGAGGAAACATTATACTTTTGGAAATTTACCCACCCTCTGATGACCGGATTTAACTTTCTTATCAAATCTTCCTGCTTCATAGATGGATTTTGCTTTATAATCTCCCGTACCTTGCTCACGATGGCTTTATAGTTCTTTTTGGATGGTTTTGTAAGAAGCTTGTCTTTATACCAGCGTATATTACATCCGAGAAAATCAAAACCATCTTCGATATGGGTAATCACTGTCTTTTCTTCTGACGATTCCAACCCTCTCTCTGATAAAAATTCCCGGATAATCGGGAGGACACCTGCTTCCAAAAGCTCTCTGCTTTCGCCTGTGACGATGAAATCGTCAGCATAACGTATAAAGTTCACTTTTGGAAAGTATGCTTTTCCATCCCTCTTAGTTTTGTGGTATTTCTTCTTAATCTGGATTTCCAGACCATCCAGTACCATGTTGCAGATAGTTGGTGAGATAGCCGAACCCTGTGGGCTACCGTGGTCTGTCGGAAATAATCTTCCGGTCTCGACATACCCACTTTTTAACCATTTTCGCAGAATATCTTTATCCATTGGGATATGGTTCAATATCCATTCGTGACTGATGTTATCAAAACAGCCTTTAATGTCTCCCTCCAGCACCCATTTAGGGGATTTTGCTTTATTCAGACAGGTAAAACACTGCTCTATTGCATCCTGTACACATCTCTTTGCTCTAAATCCATAGGAGTTAGGGTCAGCAGTGATTTCCGCAATCGGTTCCAGTGCAAATTTATATAATGTCTGCATCGCTCTATCCTTCATACATGGAATACTGAGCGGCCTCATTTTTCCGTTCTTTTTTGGGATATATATCCTCTTTAACGGTAATGGTTTATAGCCTCTGCGTTTTAAACTGAGAATTGCTTCATATTTCAGTTTGGGAGTAGACCATAAAATTTTGTCTACACCTGCTGTCTTTTTGCCTTTGTTACTCGTTACTCTTTTTACAGCTAAAGCACGTCCGTAGAAAGAGTGTGTAAGCAGCCATTGCAAAGACTTTACTTTGCCGGTTCTGCCATGTTGATGAGCCTTTACGATACGCATTTGCAGTTTTTTAACGTATGCGTTAGCTTTGTTCCAGTCAATGCTGTTCCATGCTTTTGCTACGTCAGAAGTCGCACACATTTTCATGTTCATTTGCCTTACTCCTTTCAAAAATTCTATAAACTCTCTCGTAATTAAGCACCCTGCGGAATTCTGCTCCCTTTTCGGGTGGGGCAAATTTTGAACCCCTATCCGTCCCCATTACAAGGTCGGCATTCGCTTCCTCCGCAATCCTTTACCCGCATTCCCAACGGCTTTCCTTACGGTCCGCTTGCCTTTGCAGGCGAGAATACGGGCTTGACACGTTCCACTTAATCAACAATTATTGATAGTTTAGGTTCCACCTCTACTCCGGCAGTCTTATGTCCGTGTATTCCTACTGTGGAGAGGAATATCCAACTGCACACCTTTTGGTTCAAGCCTATCAGCTACTTTGGCTTGTTCAGCCTTAACGAAGCTTACGGTGATTCAGTTAATTAACCATGCTATCAGAAAGCCTGCACCCTAACCGCCTTGTAGCTGGCAGTTTCGCTTCTCCCTCACGGGATTTGCTCCAAATAGGGTTCCGTTTATATCCGCTTCCGAACAATGCCATTACTGGCAAAGCCGGGGATATTGGCTTCATCCAACGGAATGGATGGTTTGGTCGGAGTTACCGCCAAACAGTTAAATTAAGCGACTTCGTGTCGCACCCACATGTACGAATCAAACGTATTTTCCGTTACATACCGGAAGATTTTTACCTTGTCATTCTGGTTTCCCTGCCTGAGAATACGTCCCTCCTGCTGTTCCAAGTCGGACGGTTTCCAGGGGCAGTCCAGATGATGCAGTGCAAGTAGTCTGTCCTGGACGTTGGTACCAGCGCCGAGTTTCGGAGTGGAACCCATCAGGATTCTTACCTGCCCGGCCCGCACCTTTGCAAACAACTCCGCTTTTTTTACTTCCGTATTGTATTCATGAATAAATGCGATCTGCTCTTTCGGGATTCCCCGTTCCACCAGCTTGTTTCTTACATCATCATAAACATTGAACGTTCCGTCAGTTTTCGGTGTACTGAGGTCACAGAAGATTAACTGGGTAGCCTGTGTATCTTTTCCGTCCTCCCATACCTGGAAAGCATTCTCCACACAGGCATTTACCTTGCTTTTCCCTGCGTCTGGCAACATATCATTTAAAAGCCTCTGGTCTAATGCACATTTTCTTCCATCATTGGTAATTTTGAGCATGTTATCTACCCTTGGATCTACCGCACCTCCCCTAACCTGCTCTGCACGTTCTGAAAATGCTTCCACCATTTCTTTCTGCTCATCGCTCGGTTTTAATACTTCATTGATATATTCTGCTTCCGGTACAGGAAGATTCAACATGTCCGCAGTCTGAATATCTGCTGTTTCCTTAAATATGGAAATCAGTTCCGGAAGATTAAAGAAACGGGCAAATCGTGTTTTTGCACGATAGCCCGTCCCTTCCGGTGACAATTCGATTGCCGTAACAGTTTCTCCAAAAGTAGCTGCCCACGAATCAAAATGCCCCATTCCCATATTCATTAAAGTATCATACTGGAGGTATCTCATAATGGTGTATAATTCGGTCATACTGTTTGATACGGGTGTTCCCGTTGCAAACGTAATTCCCTTTCCCCCGGTAATCTCATCCATGTACCTGCATTTCATAAACATATCTGAACTTTTCTGTGCATCGGTCTGTGAAATGCCTGCCACATTCCGCATTTTAGTGTATAAAAAAAGATTTTTGTAATAATGTGACTCGTCCACAAACAGCCTGTCCACGCCTAACTGCTCAAAAGTCACAACATCATCTTTTCGTGTCTGGTCATTTAATTTTTCCAGTTTTGCTTTCAGGGTTTTCTTCGTCTTTTCCATCTGTTTAACGGTATACTGCTCTCCAACCTGCGTCTTTGCTGATTCAATAGAAAATGTAATATCTGCAATCTGATCTTCAAGCAATGCAATCTGTCTTTCCCTAGAAAGCGGGATTTTTTCGAACTGGCTGTGTCCAATAATAACCGCATCATAATCCCCTGTTGCGATTCTGGAACAGAACCGTTTTCTGTTTGCCGGTTCAAAATCTTTCTTTGTTGCCACCAGAACATTTGCTCCCGGATACAAGCGTAAAAAATCGCTTCCCCACTGTTCCAGCAAATGGTTTGGAACCACATAAAGGCTCTTTTGTGCCAGTCCCAGACGCTTGCTCTCCATACCAGCTGCGATCATCTGGAATGTCTTGCCTGCACCTACACAGTGTGCGAGCAGGGTATTATTTCCATAAAGAATATGTGCCACCGCATTTTTCTGATGCTCCATCAGCTTAATTTCCGGATTCATTCCGACAAACTGGATATGACTGCCATCATATTCTCTTGGTCTTACACTGTTAAACCGTTCATTATAAATCTTGCAGAGCGTTTCCCGTCGGCTCATATCCTTAAAGATCCACTCTTTAAATTCCTCCCGGATCAGTTCCTGCTTCTGCTGCGCCAGAGTAGTTTCCTTTCGGTTCAGTACCCGGTGTTCCCCATCCGCATCATGTATTGTGTCATAAATTTTTGTATCATGCAGATTCAACGCATCCTCCAACAATCTATAAGCATTTGCCCTTTGTGTTCCATAAGTTGATGTGGAAAGTGGATTATTGCTGCTATCCACATTCTTTCCCTTTACATTCCACTGTCCAGTCACTTCCGCATACTGCACTTTAATACGCTCATAATTGATATGGTGTCGTGGTGTATGGAATGTTTCTGCCATGAACTCTGTAATATAGTCCGGAGAAATCCATGTTGCACCAAGCCTTGCTTCAATCTCGGAAGCATCCAGGTCTTTCGGCTGTACCCGTTCCAGTGCCTGCACATTGACCATATATTCCGGATGGTTTTCTGCAAACTGCCTTGCAACGTTCAGCTTCTCCCTGACATTCCCGGAAAGATACTCGTCGGATGGCTCCCATTTATCTGTAAGCGGATTTTTGAAGATAACACCTGTAAGCTCCTCTGTGACCTCTTCCTCTGTTTTCCCTGTAAGCTCCATCATATAAGGAATATCCACTTTCGCCTTTTCCCCGATAGATACCGCCAGTGCCTCACTTGCAGTATCTACCGATGTTACCGGCTCTGCCCTGCGGATCGTCCTTTTCGTAAATATGTCTGCTTTCCGCTTCAACTCGCCCTTTTCATCCAGAAATTCAAGGGAAGTCAAAAGGCAATAGCTGCTGTCCATGCTGAACGCTCTTTTATTTGCATTGCTGCTGAGTAGTCCATACTTGGCAGTAAAACTGTCATAAACCTGATTCAACTCAGCCTGTAAGCTGGCAACCTCTTCATCACTGCATTCTTCCAACTGCCGTTCCAGAAGTCTGTTTGTTGCATCCCGGATCGCAACCATCCCTCTGACACGTTCGCCTGTCACAACGGGAAGTTCCATCTTATTCATAACAGAATTTTCCCTGTAATAAATATCCTCTCCGACAAGTGCAAAGCTGAAGTTCTTAATGTCCGGATCTGCCGGTATGGATACCACCTGTTCTTCCAGTTCCGTATCCGAAATCTCCTGCTCTGTGATGGTTCCCTGGATATGCTTCACCGCTTCTTTTAACTGCTCAGCCAGATCTGCTCCCTCTTTTGCCTTTACCGTTACTTCCTGTTTTCCGTACTGGGTACTTTCTGTTGTAAAATCCCCAAGCACCATTTCCGGATGGTCAGCAAAATAAGAATTGACCGTATATCCTTCTGGTGTGGTTTTTAACTGTACCCAGTCTGGCTCTGTGATCGCAGCCCTGTCCCTTTTCTGGAAAAACAGAATATCCGCAACCACACTGGTATTGGCATTTCTCTGGAAAGCATTGTTCGGTAAGCGAATCGCCCCAAGCAGGTCTGCCCGATTTGCAAAATACTGTCGGACTTCCAGATTCTGTTTATCCATCGTACCGCTTGATGTGACAACTGCCACCACTCCTCCGGGACGTAGCAGGTCTAAAGATTTTGCAATAAAATAGTCATGGATCATAAAATGGTATCGGTCATACTTGCGATCACTGACCTGGTATGCCCCAAACGGTACATTTCCGATTACGCAGTCAAAAAAGCTGTCCGGGTAACTGGTTTCCTCAAATCCCTGTACTGCAATCCTGTTCTTCTGGTAAAGCTGCTTTGCAATCTGCCCGGAAATCGGATCAAGCTCTACACCATACATATTTGTGGTACTCATACTTTCCGGTAAAAGTCCCATAAAGTTTCCTACTCCACAGGACGGTTCCAGGATATTTCCCTGTTTCAGTCCCATGTTTCCAAGTGCTTCATACATTGCCTTGATGACTGTTGGAGAAGTATAAAAAGCGTTCAGCGTTGATGCCCTTGCTGCACTGTATTCTTCTGGCGTAAGGACTCCTTTTAACTGTGTATATTCCTCTGCCCAGGCACTGTTTCTTTCTTCAAAAGCCTGGGGAATACCGCCCCATCCAACATACCTCGACAACACTTCCTGTTCTTCCGGTGTTGCTAATCTCTGATCCTGTTCCAGTTCTTTCAGTAGCCGGATAGCTTCCATATTTGCTTTAAACTTTGCCTTCGGACCGCCAGCACCAAGGTCATCGTCCGTAATATGGAAGTTATGAGGTTCCTGTTCCTGCACCTGTTCATTCTGCAGATATGGCAAAAATTCTCCCTCATAGCCAAACAGTTCGTTCTCCCCTGGAATATAATTTCGTCCAGTTTCCATACACCGGAAAATATCAGCTTTTGATGAACCACTTGCTTCGTAAAATCCTGCATAGGAATATAAAATATCATCTTCTCGCTCGTAGGTAGTCAAATGTAATTCTGTATTTCCTCTTGTCTGGTTTACCAGTTCTTTCCCTTCCAGACCTTGCGGAAGAATCCCCACTGGTTCAAAATGATACCCCTGATATTCAAATACATTCTCGTCCCACTGTTCCTGTACAACTACATCTTCTGGCTCAGACTCTGATTCTTGTAAATCCAGTTCTTGTCGTACTCTGGTAATTTCTTCTGGATTCATGACATGATCTGTATATGGCTCGATCATATCCTCCTGCCATCTGCCATTATCATTCCAGAGTTTTTCCGAAATGTCAGAAACCAACTGCATCTGTTCCGGTGAAAAGTCTGGATTCAATACTGGTTCTAACATACGCTCCTGTTCAGCCAGCTTTCGGATAACCGCCATCTGTTCCTCGGAAAAATCCTCTACAGATTTTCCAACTGTATCCATACTGTCATAGATCAGTTCGCCTACACGACTTTTTAATACATAATCATCCTCATAAAAGCCATCTTCCCACAATTCTTTTGCTTCTTCAAAGGACATATGCGGATCTGCCTCTGGTTCTTCATTCTGTATCTCTTCCACTTCTGCAGCCGATTCTTCTACTTCCAGTTCTTCCGTAATTTCCTCTGGTTCAGAATTACTCATAATGTCAAATAAAGACATCTGGTATCCTGTCAAGCCTTCCGTCTGCTCTGCTACTTCCTGTGCCGGGAAAATCGTATAGCTGCCCTCCACATACTGATGTACTTCTGTTAAAAGCTGTAATTTCTTCTCATAAGTTTCATTTACTGATTCAAAATCCAATGGCAGCATTGCCAGTGCATCGTCCATCGCCTGTAACAGTTTCTGTGTCTGCTCCGAATCATTCAGCATAACGGGTAATTCTTTTCTTGCTTCTTCATTGAAGAAATCCTGTTTAAATGGACGCTCAATTTCTTCTGGAAGCCTTGCATAAAAGCTGATCACTTTTCCTGCAATTCGTTTTCTTTCATAATCTGGCATACGGGAATAATCAGCGGAACGTAAGAACTGCTGGTTATCAATCAGGTAGCCGACTCTTTTCGCCACTTTTGCCCAGGGAAGTAACACCGAAGTATCCGGATTTCCAAACTCTCCTCTCTTCAGTTGCAAACCTTTTCCATCATAATCTGCATAGGAATTGTCTGCGCCACATAAAGCATGACTCTGACCTCCTGTTCCGTATCTTTCTTTAATAAAATCCGTTCTGGCTTTATCATCTTCATTTAAGAGATAAAAGGAATAAGTAGAAAGCCTGCCATCGGAATACGGACCTCCACCAGCAAGAAAAGCGTCTATTTCGTCCTGGGTAATAAACACCTTATGTTCCTGCCATGCAAACCCATCCCTGGCATTATATGGAATCACTTCTGCAGCAAATTTCTGGAACTGACCGGATATTCTGACCGGGTTATAGGTACGGAACCGCATAATGCTTTTATCTTCCTCATAAGCCATTGCCAGTCCTTCCAGACGCTCATTCATATCTGACAGCCACTGCGGATCTGCCAGCTTTTCTTCCAGATAATCTGTTATTTCCGGATAAATACTGCGAAGATGTGGTAAATCCTCTTCATCAAAGACAAGTTCCGCTACACCCTCTGCCATATCCGCTTTCATATAGGCAAGTGCCTGGGCATGTTCCTTTATCGCATTTTCCCTTGCAACATCAAGTACGGACTGTGGTGCATATTCACCCTGTTTCAAAAGCTGATGGATACGACCACTCACATCTTCCCAGGACAAAAACGCCTTATCCAGAATCTGATCTGCAACCGTATGCCCTACTGCAATCTGCAATCCGGTTTCATCAAACCAGACCGAATACTCCATACCATTGATTTCAAAGCCCTTTCCACCAGTCCCATACTCCCGCTTCACAAACTCTGTATATTCTTCCGGTGTCTGTTCACTCATAAAATTATAAATAATGCGAAGCTGGCTTTTACTTCGGTTTCCCCCGGTTCTTAAAACCTCATCGACCACCTCACTTGGAATGGCAATCTCCCCAGCATAGAGGGCAGCTATTCTGTTTTCGATTTCCCTTTTCTGTTCATTTACAGATGGAAGTTCGGGCAAAGATAAAGCAGAGGCAATTTCTTCCTCTGCTTTACTTAACTGATCTTCACTTGTGTCTTCAATTAGCTGTACACCAATTCCGTCAAGATGCTCTCTTCCGCTGTTGCCGTCAGACTGTTCATATGTGCTGTCCACGCCATCGGGTTCTCCTCTTTCGATGGTGCCGGATTCTTCTCCAACAGTTTCGCTATCTGTACTTCCAATCTCTTCTGTGCTGTTTTCTCGATCTCTTCCAGATGGCTGTTCAGTTTCCCAGTCAGTAACAGGCTCTGATACAGGCTGTTCTTGTGTTCCTTCAGAAATGTCCTCCGCAACATTCCGTATTTCCCGATCTGTACCTCTGTCTCCTGGATTGTCAGATTCGGAAACAGATAATCCCCTTTGCGATGATATGTCAGTTCCATGCTCATTTCCTCCTTCATCTTCCTGCGAATATTCGTTTTCTATGATTCTGTTGTTGTCCTCTTTGCTTTCACGAATTAACGTGTTAAATTTATTATAATTCCTTTCCTCAGAATTTTCAATACCCTTTTTCATTTCTTCTAATGAAATACGGTGTACAAATCTTCCAATATCCACTAGCACAGACTCACTGGCCATGCTCGTCGCATTTCCAATAAATGTCAGCACTGATAAACTGTTATAGTCTGTGATATGTACGAAGTCCATTTCTTCCTGCCGTTCCAGCGGATCAAGTCCGCATCTGGAAGCCAGCGTATAATAAATGCTGTCTGTCAACAGACTGCGAAATTCACTGCGTATGGTATCTTCTTCCAGCGCCTCCAGGTACGTTCCTTCCGTCACATATGTCAAGCCATCCAGGTATTCATCCAGATTTTCTTCTACCATATACTTCGCTGTTGCCATCAGTGCATCAGAAAGACTTCCTGTATCTTTAGCTTCCAGTCCATAAACTTCTTCTAAATGGTTTAATAACTCCTCCTGTTGCTTCTCCTGCAACCGCCACAGGTAAGGGGTTCTTCCACCTTTTACCTTATGAGTATCCTGAATATCAAATACATATCGGAGTCTTGTTTTCTGCATGGTTTCATCCAAAAGAGCAATTCCCTTTGCTCCTCGGTTTACCCACCGCAGCATTTTTTCATTCCATAATTCCAGCGAAGCACAGGCAGTTGCTTTTGGACGCTGTGCGTGGATCAAAAGCTGATCCATAAATGGATACCGATACAGTCTGGCTGCAGTATCCAGATAATTCATCCAATCTCTCGGTGAACTGCTGATACGGGTTGCATGATACTCCGCAAGTCCCCGTATCTCATCTAAATGAGCCATAACTCATTCCTCCTTCCGTCTGTGCTTTATTTCTTCTTTTTAGGAAATTCCAGACTGAATCTGGCTTTTCCATCTTCTAACCCTAATACCAGATCGGCATCAAATTTGCTGTCTTTTTTCTTGGAATACAGCCCTTTCACATGGGTACACCCATTTTTCAGAAGCTCCACCGCCATCTTTTTATCCATCGACTTTTTCATACTTTCCAGAAAGCGGTTCGACTTCCACAGAGCAAACTGACAGCTTCTGTCAGAGCAGTAATAATTAATCTTACCCTCATATACATCAGAACCGCATACCGGACATTTCCCGATTACTTCCTTTGCAGTCTGAAAACGGTTCCGTTCTTCTTCCGAAATTGCCCTGCACATAGAAAGAATCTCATTAATCATGGATACAATCCCATTTATAAATTCATCTTCCTGGATTTCCCCCTTTTCCATCATCAGAAGCTGATTCTCCCATTCTGCTGTCAGGCCTGCAGATTTCAGATTCTCCGGCATTACATGAATCAGCTCACATCCTGCTACGGTAGGAAGAATCTGTTTTCCTTTACGTTCTGCATAACCGGAAGACACCAGCTTCTCAATGATATTCGCTCTGGTTGCCGGTGTCCCAAGTCCTTTTTTCTCTGTTTCAGAATCAAATTCCTTATTCCCCGCTGTTTCCATTGCAGCAAGCAGGGTATCTTCGGTAAACATCTTCGGCGGGGAAGTATAATGAGTACTCTTCTCTGCCTTCACAGAGGCAAGAGTCATTCCTTCCTCATATCCTTCTGGAAGTTCTGTCTTATTATCCGGTTCATCAGATTTCTTATCCTTTACACAGTATTTCCGAAAGGCTTCTTCCACTTCTTTGAAGCCCATCTGCACAGGCAGCTTTCCTTTTGCAGTAAATTCATGTTCTTTGCACTGTACGGAAATTTCTGTCTGCTCATAAAGGTACTCTTCCCCTGTTGCCTGAACAAGCTGTTGTCCGATCAGCATCAGCAGATTTTTCTTTCCACCGGAAAGTCCTCCCATGCCTTTTTCCATTGCTTCTTTTGTCGGTAGGATTGCATGATGATCAGATACCTTTGCATTATTAACCACACGATCTATGTTTCCCCTAATCTGTCCAGATTCCAGAAACGGAAGAAAATCTGTCATGCCTTCGGCAAGCATTTTTACCGTTTCTTTCATATCCTCGGTTACATACTGACTGTCTGTTCTCGGATAAGTAACCATCTTTTCTTCATACAGTTCCTGCAGCATATCCAATGTTTTCTGTGCAGTGTATCCGAAAAATCGGTTTGCTTCCCTCTGCAGACTGGTCAGGTCATAAAGTTTGGGCGGAGAAGTCTTTTTCTGTTCTCTTTTCACTCTGGTCACAACAGCTTCTGTCCCATCACAGAGTTTTCTTAATTCTTCCGCTTCTGTTTCAGACTGAATATTTTCTGAAATTACCGCAAGTCTTCCATCTGACAGGGAAACCTTATAATAGGCTTCTTTCTTGAAATGCTCAATTTTCTCTTTTCTTTCCGTCAGCATAGCAAGCGTTGGTGTCTGCACTCTGCCAACTACCAGACGTTTAAAATATCTGGTTGTATAGGCTCTCGTTGCGTTCATTCCGATCAGCCAGTCTGCCTGCGCTCTGCACACCGCAGCATTACAAAGACCTACGTATTCTTTCCCGTCCTTTAAGGTCTGGAAGCCTTTCTGAATTGCTTCATCTTCCATTGAACTGATCCACAGACGCTTCACTGGTTTTTGACAGCCTGCCAGATCATAAACTCTTTTAAAAATCAGTTCTCCCTCTCGCCCGGCGTCACAGCCATTGACCAGATACGCCACATCTTCCCGATTCATTAAGCTACACAATACTTCAAACTGCTTCTTTTTATCCTCTGATACCTGCACTTTCCATACTTCCGGGATGATCGGTAAATCCTCAAACTGCCATTTTTCATATTTTTCATCATAAATTTCTGGTGGTGCATATTCTGCCAGATGTCCCAGGCACCAACTGACAATGCAACTGTTCCCTTCCAGATAGCCGTCCTCTCTCTGATATGCAGATAAATTCTTTGCAAGACTCTGTGCCACACTTGGTTTCTCTGCAATCACTAAAAATTTTGCCATATTTTCCTCCTGTTCCTGTCAAAAAGGCAGTCCCAAAAGAACTGCCCTTTCTCCATACCTTATGATTTTTTGTTATTTCTGCTGATTCTCTGCATTTTCTTCATCTTCATTGATATAACTGTCATCAGCAAATTCCAGACCTTCCTCTACAATGCCGTCCTCTTTTTTCTTTCTCAATTTTCCAAAAGCGAACATGCCAAGACCACCCAATGCCAGCGTTGCAACTGCTCCCAAAGCAATCCATCCAATCATCTTGTTAATGCCAGATTCCTGCTTTGCCTCTGTTTCCGGCTGTGCTGTAGTTTCCGGTTCTGGTGTTGTAGTCGTTTCTGGAAGAACAACCGCAGATTCCTCTTTCTTTTCCGTTTCTTTGGTTTCATCTAAGAACTCTGCCAGGTCATTTTCATCCACAAGTGACATCATGTACACATTTTCAGAAGTACCGGAACGGTCAATGACCATATAAAAGGTATTTCCATTCTTTGTCTGTACAGTCAGAAACTGCTTGGTACTGTCATTCTCCTTATCATCCACAAGCTGTCCGTTTCCCGGTGTAGAAAACGGTGTTCCTTCTGTGGCAGGCTGCTCTGCAGGCTGTTCTTCTATGACCTGCTCTGTTGCTTCGATCTGTTCTGCATTTTCATTTGCCTGTGCAAAAGCAGTCACACTGGCAGAACCAATCAGCATCGTAGCTGACAGCATGACCATCAAAATTTTTTTCATTACCTTATTCTTCATCTTCCAAATCCTCACTTTCTTCTACCTGTCCGGTTGCCACATTTCTCTCCAGACTCTCTTCTTTCTTTGCATCTGTTTCGGAACTGTCCATAGAGAGATTGCCCTCCTCATCAAACTGCATGGTAACTGTTCCGTTCTGAATCCCATCCAGAAAAGTCAGCATCTCCCGGCTGTCCATTTTCATGGAACGGATCGCCTTGATGATTTCTGCATCCTCCATCTGCTTTTTCTGGATTTTCAGTTTCTTTACATATTCCTGTAACTCCAAAATCTTATCTTCTGTTTTCTGAATATCATCCAGAACCTTTTTCAATCGCATATTCATGTTTGTCTACTCCCTTCTAATGAATCCTGCCAAATGCCATAAAATGCTGCTGCCAGTAAGAACTTGCAATACTTGTATACTGAATCGGATTTCCACAATGGATCATCATATTATTTCCTACATAAATTCCAACATGGCTCGCTCCCGGCGTATCATAAGTTCCCTGGAAAAAGATCAGATCTCCCGGCTTTGCATCAGATGGAGATACATAGGAACAATAAGACCGAAGCCCATCTGCCGTTGTTCTTCCTACATTCCAGCCATTTCCGCAGTTATTGATTACCCAACATACGAAACCGGAACAATCAAAACTGGTAGATGGAGATGCACCGCCCCACACATACGGATAACCCAGATATTTTTCTGCTTCCCGAATCATCTTGGCAAACTGCGGATCAGAAAGTGCTTCTGCCGGAATATCATATCCAAAGCCCGCCCCGCCTGTCGGAATACTGTTAATGTCAAACAGATAATCACGATTTCCATAGTATTTGTTGTAAGCGTCATACTGCTCCTGCTCTTTATCCGTCATACGGTTTCTTAAAACTGCATCCAGATTATGGTTCGTGAGTGTTACATCCAGACGGTTCACTTCTCTTGTCGTTGTTACTTCCACTTCCTGACTTCCGTTGCTGTCTGCTATGTATGCTTCCCAGGTCTGATGCCCATGTGCTGATGCAGAAGCATGATCGCCATAATATACATCAAACTGAACACCATATCTTGCAAATGCTCCCGTATCTTCTACTACATATTCCACTCCATTCATAATGACATGGGTTCCCATTGGCACAAATGGATTGGAAGCATCTACTGCAATCGTATGATTAGCCTGTGGATATGCGCCACTTGCAGTCGGACCACCACTCCACTGCCCGCAACAGATTGAACAGTTACAATATCCGCTGGTAACCACCTGTCCCAGTGATTCCCCAACCCTGACCTTTTTCTTTTCTGTTACAGTTTCTCGTGTCGAGTCCGTATACAACCCATACTGTTCCTTAAAAATCTCCTGAATCTCATCTGCAACCTCTGCATAGGTAAAACCGCCATACTTGACTGTCAAGTAAGAAATAAGCTGATACGGGTTGTGTCCAATCTCATCAATCTGGAACTGGAACTCATCATAGTCGGAATGGTTTGCCTTCATCTGATTGATCTGCTCATTCAGTGCATTTTCCAATGCTACATAAGCGTTTTCCGCAGCATAAATATCTTCATCCTCACTGGAATAACTGGTAGAAATAATGGCATTGGAACCTCCCTGGAATAATGCAGCGCAACTTGACAGACTCGTTGCCATCAATGCAAAAAGCAGAACCATAACTCCTATCGTCAGAAGGATATTCCGGTTCTGCGCCACAATCTCCTTGACTGCTGCCTTGGCTTTCTCCGTAAATCGCTGTGCATTTACAAACACTGCGTCTTTCGCAGCCTTTCCCTGTTTCGCAGCCTGATACTGTTTCTGGTAACGCTTTTTCTGCAGTAATTTCTTTAAGGCAGACTGTTTTTTCTGCTCTGCTTCTTTCTGAACCGCCTTTTTTGCCTCATTGGAAGCACTAGTTCCAAACTGCAAGCGGGATTTTTCCATTTCTTCCAGCACAGATTCCCTTAACCGGTTATTTCTCTGCCGGTTCTCTTTTAACCGTTCCCGGACGTAAATTGACTTTCTTGCAAGACTTTCTCCCGCAAGTTCCATTTGCTCTGCTGCATCAAGAGCCGCATTATCGTCGGTATCCTCTCTGATCTTTTTCTGACCATAGGCAGATGCCGTTTCAGAAACAACGGTTGCACCCTTTCTTGCCATACCACTGCCTGGAATCATACCTTTGCCTTCATCTTCAAAGGAAAGACGGGATTTTGATTTCTTCTGTTCTTTTAGTGTCTGTTCCCTTTTCGTCTTGACTTTGATCTCTTCCCGAAAATCTTCCATTGATTTTTCATCAACTTCTGACTTTTCATGGTAGCGTTTCTGCTCTTTTGCTGCATAGGCTGTGACCATCTTTTTCTTTCGGCTCTGCCTGTCTGGTTCCGGTGTTTCAGAATCACGTTCAGCATCCTGTCCCGGATGTCCCCGGATACTTTCTTTACGAAGTCTGGAACGTGAAACAGACGGAGATTTCTCCCCGTCTGCCTTATCCTCACTCATTTCTGAGTTTTCCATTTCATCCGCTTCCGCAATTTTTTCCTGTTCCAGAAAAGCGTGTCTTGACTGTAACCTATGTTTTCCCTCTGTTCCTTCCTCTACTGGCTCTTCTACAATATGAGACTTTCTTACCTTTCCAAAATCCAGTTCCTGTTCTCTGTGTCCGGCTGTCTTCTTCTCATCTTCCTCACGTCCGGTAATTCGCTTCTCCTTTTTACTGCGAAGATTTTCTTCCCGAAGTCCATCCCGGCTCATCTTCTGGACAGTTTTATCCCTTGCTTTATATTCATGCTCCTGCATGGTCATCATCTCCTGATTTCATAATTTTTGTTCAGAAACGTGTTCCATCTGTTTTCAATGGCAATCGCCTTATCCTTTAATTTCACTGAAACATCAGAAAGACCACTCTGTAACTCTCGCCCCTGCGTATCTGCAAGCAGAGCCAATGAATCCATTACTTCTAACAGACCAGCAATACAAAGCATATCCTTATGCGCCATTTCTAAAAGTGACCTTTCAGATTCCCCATAAGCCCAGTAGTCTTCGCTGTCCCAGTCCCAAATACCTCCTGTTCTTGCTTTATCTGGTTTAGAATCCGGCTCTACACTGTCCTGCTCATTATCAAAAAAATCATTTTCATCGCACTTAATTTTCTCTTCCGGTTCTTCCATATCACTTATCTCATCAAACCAGTCCTTCGTCAGATCTTCGCAGCCAAATTCAAATTCTTCCGGTTCTTTCTCGGCTTTCATTTTGCTGAATTTTTTTTGCAACCACGACCATACGCCCATTCCGCTGTGAATATTCGCATGTGGACAATGTAAGCAGCTTGTCCCCATATTCTGCTGTGATTCCGGTTTCATAGATTGCTTTTCGCTTAATTTCTCTAATAAAGTACTCATAATCTGCCCCTTTCTGTGCTTTTATAAAACTGTAATAGTTAAAGTCATTTCCGGTATAAACCGGTGTTGTAAATGCTGATAATATCTGATACTGTTCATTTCCCCATATGGTACGGAACAGGATTGTTGGATGCTCCTCATAAAATCCCTTGTCTTTATATTTTTCAAGATCAGCAAACATCTTCCCACTGTTCATATGATGCCCATAGATAATCAGGTTGTCTGAATCTCCCGGCACACATTCCTCAGCAAGAAACAGACAGCCATTTGCTGAGTAGTCCCCATTAAAATCCCGATGCAGATAATAATTCTTATCTCCGGGCCTGTACATAACTGGGTAGTCTATCTTTGTTCCCTCAATCGTAAGCCACCCAATACAATCTGGATTTTCCTCATGCAATGCCAGTATTCCAGCATCTACTTCTATAAAAGAATCGCCAGAAGAATTTTCTCCCGGCTCGTCCTCTTTCTCCTGCATAAGTTCCTGCAACTCTTGCTGTAACTGATTGTCCTGTCTTTCCTGTATGAACATTCCCATCAGAAAGTAAATACTGATAGTAAGCAAAATAATCGAAACAATCATCAATATTCCTGCTATAAACCGCCTCACTCTGCCACTCCTCCTGTTAATCGTCCCTGTCTTTGATGCCAAGTTTTTCACGTTTTTCCACATCTTCCGGTTTCGATGACATTAACACATACAGCATAAGAGAATTATCAAATCTGTCCTTAAACGGAATAATTGTATTTCCATAAAAAATCAAGCCTTCTCCTGCTCCACTGTTTGTCACATAGGAAAGCTGATGCGGAGAGATGTTAAGCTGTTTGGCAAGAATCTGTCTGTCCCCGGATGCCTGGTTAAGCATCAGAATAAAATCAGAGTTTTCAAAGATGTTCTCGATTTCTCTTGAAGCAAGCAGGTCTTTTACATTCTGTGTGATACCAGTCGGAATACCGCCCCACTTACGGAACCTCTTCCAGATTTCCACGCTATATGCTGCTGTCTGTTCTTCTTTCAGCAGCAAGTGAAACTCATCAATGTAATATCTGGTAGATTTATGTGCAGCACGATTGACTGTTACCCTGTTCCAGACCTGATCCTGAACAATCAGCATACCAAGTTTTTTAAGTTGCTTACCAAGGTCTTTAATGTCGAAACATACCAGACGGTTATTCAACTCAACATTCGTGCGATGGTTGAATACTTTAAGAGAACCATTAACATAGATTTCCAGTGCCGTTGCCAGACGCTGTGCCTCTGGTTCTTCCTGCTTGCGAAGCAGATTGTATAAATCCTCCAGTATCGGCATCTTCTCTGGAACCGGATCTGCAAGATAGTCCTGATATACCAAGCGGACACAACGGTCAATAATCGTCTTTTCTACTGGCTCCAAGCCATTCTTCCCACCTACTACCAGTTCACACAGTGAAAGAATAAAATCTGATTTCAGAGATAACGGATCGTCATCATCCGCATAATTGGTGTTAATATCCATCGGATTGATATAATCATGACTAGTTGGCGAAATACGAACAACCTGTCCATTGAATGCCCGGACTATGGGAAAATACTCGCCTTCTGGATCACAGATAATAATATCGTCCTTTGTCACAATAAAAACATTGGTAATTTCACGTTTTGCCGCAAAGGACTTACCAGCTCCCGGAGTACCCACGATCAAGCCATTCGGGTTTTTCAGTTTCTTCCTGTCAGCCATAATCAGGTTGTTAGACAAGGCATTCAGACCGTAGTAAATGGATTCTCCACCCATAAATAATTCCTGTGTCGTGAACGGAACAAAAATCGCTGTTGAAGTTGTCGTTAATGCTCTTTTAATAGGAATCCAGTTTTTTCCAAGTGGCAGACTGCTCATAAGTCCCGGTTCCTGCTGATAATCAAGCCTCTTTAATGCACAATTATATTTCTGTGCAATACCTGCGGTCTGAAATACCACATTTTCCAGTTCCTGTTTATTTTTTGCAGTATTTAAAAACACCACCGTCACAAGAAACATTCTCTCATTCCTGGATTGCAAATCTTCCAGAAGCCTCTTTGCTTCCCCTCCGTAAGTATTCAAATCAGACGGGATAATATCCATATCATATCCGGAACGAACTGCTTTTTTCTGCTCCTCAATTTTCATCCTGTTAATATCTGTAACCTTTGCTTTTACCAACTTAATCGCTTTCATCTGGTCGATGGACTGGATGTGAAGATTCACAAGCAGATTGCAGTCCATTTCCAGAAATTCCGCAAGCATTTTATCAGTCAGCTCCGGTGCCAAAATCTGCAGGTAGGATACTGCCCCGATAGTATCTCCCATCTGAAAATCTTTTCCGTTCTTAAACACAAAACTGGATGGTGCGATATAGTCCTTGGTATTCAGTCCGGTACGCAGCACATCGTCATAGCTGAACCGAAACGGAACTTTATTGTCCTGGTTGAACGTTTCATACATAATCTGCAAACGCTCCACGCCATTCAACGGATAAGCAGACACCCCTAATACCTTAAAGTTATTGAGAATATCCGTTTCGATACGCTCCAGTTTCGGTTTTGCTTCCCGGATATTGTCTGCTTCGATTCCAAATGTAAGATACTTTGTTCTGACAAGACCATTATTTCCCTTTGCCAACTGGTTTCTGAGCATCTGAGCAAACTCCATACGCAGATCATCAAAACTGTCATTCTGCTTCTTAATGCGAATCACATCTTCATATTCTGCCATATTGCTGTGATGATTGATAAAGGACAACTGGAAATGAATCGTACTGTCAAAATAGTTCAGGAAATCACACCAGTTTTCAAAAATCGCATTTTTATCTTCGTTCTGTGCCAATTGATAGTTAATATCATAAAAACGGATGGTCTTGGAATAATAACCATCTTCCACACGACAGATACCGTCTTTTCCCATTTCTCTGTATGGAATAGACTGTTGTGCGGTAATCTTCTTTTCTTTATTTCCACCACTCGTATTCCTGTTTACTTTTTTTACAGCTCCCTTTTTACCATTGGATTTTACAGAAGATGACACTGCTGGTTTCGTCTTCTTTTTATATTTATTCTCTTTTTTCGCCTGTTTCTTTGCTGCTTTTTCTTCACGAGCTGCCAGCTTTGCCTCCTGCTTTGCACGTTTTTTATCTTCTTTTTCGTGTGCCTTATGAAGTTTTGCTTCATACTTCTGTGCTTTTTCCCAGGCTCGCTGCTCTCGTCTGCTTAATTTACGTCTTGGTCTGCGGATACCCCGATGTCGCTCCAGTGCTTCATACCCTGTAACCATAGGTACTCCCTTCAAACGCTGTCTGTCCTTGACAAAATCTTCTGCTTCATCCATGGCAAACACTGGTAAACCATCAGCAGAATCTGCTTCATCTAACCACCAGTCCTCTGGATAAGAAGCATCTTTGGCATGTTCTGGCAGCAATTTATCATTTTCTCTTCTTTCCACGAACTGTACCTCCCTTCGATTTTGTTATAATTTTTCTTTTCTCATACATATTTTCCACCTCATACTTTCGCAACGGAGGACGGATAAATTTTACTGTAATCATATTTTTCAGGACTTTTTCTAAAGGAAGTCCGTCTTTCTCATACATGGCAAACAAAAAAGCCGGAAGCATCAACAAACACATTCCGGTTGCCGCATTACTTGAACCAATCAATCCTCTTGCCAGGAAATAAAATGGAAGCCCTACTGCCGCTGCAATGCCAAGACAGATAAGCTGACGTTTTGTGAGGTTCAGAATAATCTTATTTTTAACTTTCGTCAGATCTTTGGGTACTGATACAAAAGCCATTTTCTATCATCTCCTTTTTTATATTTAATGTGTGTTAAACACACTCTTTGAGAAATTGGCTGTTTTCATAAGGCTGAAGCAAAGTACAACCGTATAAGCCATTACACTGAGCAATGCTGTATGCACGTTATCTGATACCTGTATATTAGCAACCAGTACGGAATAAATGCCCACACACACCATGATAAAAAATCCCTGGAATGCCAATGCGAACAATCCTCTTAAGTAATTGCTGCCAATCTGTCCCCATTCCCGATTGCTCATTGTTGCAAACGGAATTGCACCGATTGACGAATACAAGTAAATCTCAATCATACGTCCATAAAGAATGACCGTTATAAAAACGGAAATAACCTTTAAACACAGGCTTGCCAGAAGTGTTTCCAGTGCCAGTATGACTAGTTCCCCTACTTCCATTGATTCCATTGCCGTTTCCATTGAAGTGACCACCGAATCAATATTAATTGCTGTCTGATGATTGATCACTCCTGATGCCCGGTTCACTACATTCTGTCCCACATCAAAAATTGCCATAGTAATTGTGAATGCATTACTTACGAACCAGACTGCAACCCACATTTTAAAAAAATATTTGAAGAACATCCATGTATCAATGTCATGCATGTTGTTCTTCTCTGTGAGCATGGAAATCAGCTCATAACACAGCACAAAGGTTATAATCATCCCGGCAATCGGCACGATCACAGAATCTGACAGATTCTGAATCAGACTAAATATACTGCCATTCCATCCCTGGGGCGTTTGCCCAACCTGACTTGCAATATCACCGGTTTTTTCATTTACATCGGTAAACATGTTCGTCAGGTTTGAGCTGACCATGCCTGTAAGGAGGTTACGCATCCATTCTTCTATGGACTCAAAAATCTTATCCATGCGTGTTCTCCTTTCTTACTGCCCCGGCTAAAATAAATTCGCCAGTAATGGTACAAGCTGTGTACCGATTAAAACGACACCTCCACCTGCCATAAGCTGCTTGATTCCCTGTGACTTCGCACCCGGATTATCATTACCATAACCTTCCAGAAGATTGATAACTCCCCAAACTGCAAGTCCCGCTCCGATTGCGACAACGAGTGTCTGTAAAATATTAATTGCTGATGTAAAAAACGCCATAATCTATGTTCTCCTTTCGTAACTCCTGTTTTTCATTGTGATTTTTTACTGGTTACTACTCGGAGGGTTCCGCCCTGATGGGCGGTCTTTCATGCTTGTGCATATCGCTACCTCCCAAAAGGGCATAAAAAAAGAGCTATGTATGTTTTACGTTACATGCCCTGTGCCTTCATTTTCATTATTTGATTGTTCTTCCAGTTCACTGCCTTCATACATATAAAGGTCAAACTGTTCTTCCGGATCTAACCGGACTTCCATCTGATGTTTCATGTATTCTTCCACATGGAACTCATTCTTTTTATCATAATCGGATAACTGCTTATACCGTTTATGTTTTGTAATGTCAAATTTATCACTGTAAAACGGACGGACACCACGAAGCTGTAAAATACACTTGTTACCGTCCATGACTGCCAGTTCATCCCGACTCATCAATTCTTTTCCTGTTTTCTGATAGTTCAAACCGTAAGATCTGCTCTGTCCTCTTGTATCAGAAGTGTTATATAAGTCAATGGTTTCCTTACCCAGTGTTTCTGAAATTTCTTTCAGAGTGGTACTTTCCTTACCTCCCAGGAACAACATTGTGTCACAATTTCCCGTAATGGTTTCGGCTGCATCCTTGTAAATTGTCTTGAGCTGCGACTGGGACTGGAGTATAATGGAAGCAGAAATTTCCCTGCTTCGGATCGTTGCAATCAGCTTGTCAAACTTCGGAATCTGACCAATATTTGCGAACTCGTCACAAAGGATTCTCACATGATAAGGCAGTCTTCCATGATGAACATCATCGGCTCTGTCGCATAACAGATTGAAAAGCTGACTGTACATCATAGCAACCACAAAGTTAAAAGTATCGTCTGTATCCGAAATTACAATAAACAGTGCCGTTCTCTGATCTCCAATCATATCCAATTCCATTTCATCATAAGAAGTCAGTTCCCTAAGTTCCGCAATATCAAACGGAGCAAGTCTGGCACCACAGCTGATCAAAATCGACTTTGCCGTTTTTCCTGCAGCCAGTTTGTATTTTTTATACTGCCTTACTGCAAAGTGGTTCGGCTCGTCCCTTTCCAACTCCTCAAATAACAGATCCACAGCATTTTTAAACTCTTCATCTTCTTCCCTGGTTTCACTGGCATTGATAAATTCCAGCAGGGTTGAGAAATTCTGTTCTTCTTCTGGTGCTTCATAATAGATATAACCAATCAAAGCACAATACAGCAGACGTTCCGCTTTCGTCCAGAAATCCTCGGAAGATTTTTCTCCCTCGCCCTTGGTATTTACCATGATTGTATTTACCAGTTTCAGAATATCTTTTTCAGAACGAATGTAATGAAATGGATTATAATGCATACTCTTGGAAAAATTGATGGTATTCAGCACCTTGATTTTGTAAGGAGCCATTACCACCCTGCCATTTTTATCACGCAAAATTTTTCCGTTTTTATCTTTCTTCGGTGTCCCTCTTGCTAACATTTTACCACATTCCACGATAATCGTTCCCTTTGGATCGGTGACCACAAAACTTACATTGTCCGGCATCTGCATAAGCTGCGGTTTTACATAAAATCGAGTCTTACCGCTTCCAGATCCGCCTATCACTATAATATTCTTGTTTCTGGCGTACTTCGGTTTCTTTGGTCTACTGTTCATGGTCAGACGTTCCGTTTGTGTCAGCAGAATATTATTCTCAAAAACCGGATCAATAAAAGGTGCTATATCCTTTTCATTTCCCCACCTGGCAGAACCATATTCCTCCCCCTGGCGAAACTTCTTTCCATTCTTTCCCTTGAAATATACCACTGCCCATATGCCAACTGCTGCGATTGTTCCCGCAACCAGACTTTTCAGCTTCATGCTTGGCAACAGCTTCTTAAAAGCTAATGGATAATTCATAAGAAGAATCATCAGCCTGTCTACTACTGTACTGCCCCTGCAATACTGATAAAGCCAGGTACATTTATTTACCACATAAAACACAACCACATACGGTATATGTAGCAGAACCTTTTTTATTACTTCCACATTCGGGGGACGCACCTGAAAACCTTTCAGTTTTTTCTTTATATTTTTTATCCCACTCATAATGTTGGCTCCTTCTGCTTCTCTTTTGATTTCTCCCGTTCTCTCTGTTTGTCCTGGTTACGGGCTGTGATTGCCTGCTGTAATTTCTTACGGACAGATGGTTTCTTGGTTTTATTCAGTGTCTTTCCGGTAAACTCCCGAAATGCTGCTGTCATCACCTCCACATCTCTCGCCTTAAAGAAAACAAAATATCTTGGTGGATCTACAGACTTATCACGTTTTAGGCTGAAATCAATACCATATTTTTTTGCAACCTTTTCAAAAGCCTTAATGTTATTATCTGTAATCTCAATGTTGGAAAGTTGAATATTCTGCTGTGTCAGCTTCTTTAAACTCTGCTTTCCATGATATTCTTTATCCGGAGGTGCCTTTGTCTGCTGTTTTCTTGCTTTCTCTGCTTTTTCTTTCTCCACTGCCGCCAGAAAACGCATCATTGCCTGTTTCAATAAACGGACTGTCACTTTTCCACCAGTGATACATAACGATACGGTTTTCTCATTTACTTCTTCCTGCAATAGAATCACTCCCTTCCTGAAAATCTAAAATTCATATATTCCCTTCGTACATATCATGCTGCACCAAAGATGAGTAATAATTGCTGATGGTCAGCGGTGCATTATATAATACTGCCAACAAATACTGACGCATATTTACTACTTTACTGGTATTTTCTTTCATGCAATGCAATACGAACCGAATATGCTCTGCATCCAGTTTTAAAAACTGGCTTTTTACTACGGATAAAGGTTTTCTGTCCCCTCCAATCCGTATAAACTCCTGTTCCGAACACACCACATCTACCATTAACCCCACAATCTCATCCAACATATGCCGGTTGAAATCATCTACGATATAGTCATATCCAATGTGTTCAAGGATAATCTGCTGATAAGCATTCCTTTCAGCTTCTTTCCTTTTCACTTCACTGGCATCTGAATAGAAAGAAAGATACTCTGTATCGTTATTCTCAGTATTACTATCCTCTATATCATTACCTGGCAGTTTACACCTGTCTGCATCGGTCATTTGTACCTTTCCTGAGAAGTCATTTTGACCTGTCTGGAAGTTCTCTTTGAACCGTTCTGGTGATACGCATTTTTTTACATAGATTCTATCGGGATTTCCCAATCCCTGTCTGACTCTCGTAATCAATCCGATTCCTTTCCGGTCATCCAGTTCCTTTAACAAGCACCGGACTTTTTTTACTCCACATCCCATAAGCCCTGCTATCTGCTCCTGCGAAAAATATATATACACTTTTCCCTCCGAATCCATCCACTGATTCTTCACAGATAACTGCATCCGGTCTAGCAATAGACCATACAACAACTTAGCTTCACAGGTCAGTTTTCCAAATACCGGACTGGTAAAGAGAATCTTGGGAATCCGATAGAACGTATACTGTTCTGCTTCCTCCCCGTAGTGATACGGGAATATGTATGTATCCTTATCCAGATTGTTTTTTCCTCTGCTCTTTTAGAATTTTAGCCATGCAATAGCCAATACAGGGATTTCTTCCATACGGACAGCCTTTGCATGGAACCCAAAACCTGTGTGCCGGATCTGGATCAGGTGGCTTTTCAGGGAGCTGATAAAAGCATCTCATCTGCCTGCATTCCTTTTTCTTTTCATTCCAGAAATAACAATATTCACAGGATTTCGGCTTGTCCTCTGCATATCTAATCGCCATCGCTTTCTGACTCCTTTCTCCTGCTCAGTTTTTCCAACATCTGATCTTCCTGTGATGCTACTCTCAGACAGCAATACATCACAAAATTAACTGCTGCAATAATTGCTACAACCGCTATAATTAATACCTGTTTCATAATACATTCTCCCTTCATTTTTCCTAGTATTAACCAGAAAGAGAGCATTTATGAATCTTTTTCGTCCATAAATGCCCTCTTAACTAACTGATTTTTATTTCTTCTTTCTTGCCACCCATACCGCTGACACTACACCTGCCATACCTGCTACTGCAAGCAGAATCCAAAGCAGCATATGTGTATCATCTCCGGTTTTCGGTGTATCTGTTACCTGTGTAGATGGTGTTTCCGGTGTTGATGTTTCTTCCGGTTTTACCTCATCTTTCATCACAACTTTCTGAATCTCCCCGGTATCTTCCACTGTGAACTTCACGTCCTCAGCTATCAGATAACCATTAGGGGCAGATTCTTCCCGAAGTGTATACTCCCCAATCGGAAGCATTTCAATGTAATGCGGTTTCTCCTCAGAAGTCCAACTCTCTACCGTTTTACCGTCTTTGTCGAGAATTGTCAGTTTTGCGCCCGGCAGTTCCTTACCGGAAATATCCGTCTTGGAGATCTCTACCTTGGTAACATCGTCTTTCATCTCGATTTTCTGTGCTTCTACGGTATCTTCAACGGTAAATGTAATGCTTTCCGCTGTCACAAAACCATCTGCTGGTTTTGTTTCTGTCAGGGTATACTTCTGTCCGACTACCAGTTCTTTGATGATATGAGCTTCTTTACCGGAAATCCAGGAATCTACAACCTTACCGCTTTCATCAGTTACCTGTAACTTGGCACCTTCCAGCTCTTTTCCATCTGTCAGGGAAGTCTTGGTAATCTCAATTACTGTCGGTTCATCCTCAAAAGTAAATGAATAAAATACTTTTTCCTTTTCCGCACCTTCGTACTCAAATGTAAACTCCTGTGTTTCATCTGTCGTTGCAAATCCAGGTGCCGGGGAAGTTTCCTTGATATAATACTCAAAACCAATCGGTAAATCTGCTGTAAAAGTCAGTTTTCCTTCTTTATCCGTTGCCAGTTCTTCAATCACAGTATCCGCTTCCAGAATAACTTTTCCGTCTGCTCCTGTAATATCATTCTTGGCACAAAGGGCAAATACTGCACCTTCCAGTACACGATCCGAATCTTTCTCTTTTTTCACAACTTCCACTTCCGCTTTCTGGCGATTGTTCTGCCAGTCAGCAGAGTAAGTGACTTCTGCAGTATCCTGATCACGATATGTCAGGTCAATCTCTCTTGCCTCATTATCCAGTACAAAACCATCCACTGTAGCTTTTTCTTTGACATAATATTTGCCAAGAGGAAGTCCGGATAACTTTGCAATGCCGGTATCATCCGTTGTAATGGTTGCTACCAGTTCATCTTTTTTATAATAATCTTCACTTTCCCCGTCAGCAGATTTCACGTCCTCTAAAGCAAATACTTCAAAGGTAACATCTTTCAGACTGCCTGTTACATACTGGAATAAATGGCTGATCCATCCTCCAACAGAATCCAATGCCGTTACTTTATCCAGAAACTCTCCATTTTTATTGATGATGATCGTTCCTGTCGGCACATCATCTTTCATTTCCACTTTCTGGATTTCCCCAGTATCCTCAATCGTAAAAGTGACCTCTTCTGCCTTGAGGTATCCATAAGGAGCTATTTCTTCCCTGAGAGTATAGGTTTCCCCTACAGTAAGCCGTTCAATCATATGCTGCTCACCTTTTACAGACTTCCATGTATCAACTACATTTCCATCTTTGTCCAGTACCGTAAGAGTCGCACCAGATAATTCCACGCCAGTAGTCAGGTCAGACTTGGAAACCACAACTTTTGTAGGCTGATTTTTAAGTACAGAAGATAACTGCACGACCTTAACCTCCTGTCCCTGGTACTCTGCCTTTACTTCCAGAACTTCATCTGAAAATACATAGCCATTCGGTGCTGCCAGTTCTTTGATATAATACTCTCCAAATGGCAGATCCTGTGTAAATACAGCCTTTCCATCTTCTCCGGAAACAGCTTTTCCAAGAAGTGAGCCTGCTTTCACAATCACAGTTCCATGAGCTTCTATGTCATTCTTCGCATAAAGTCCAAATTCTGCCCCTGCAACTGCTTTTTCTGTATCAGCATCCTGTTTTTCCACCGAAATTTCTACCTTCTGGCGTTCATTCTCAAAAGTAGCTGTCTGCTCAATGACAGGTGTTTCCTGATCTTTGTAAGTAAAAGTGACTGTCTGTGCTTCGCTGTTTAAAACAAATCCTGTTGGCGCAGACGTTTCCACAATCTTATAACTTCCAAGTGGAAGATTCTTCAGGACCGCTTTTCCCTCTTTATCGGTTGTAACAGTTTTTACAAGTGTTCCGGCTGCATATTCCAGAATACGGTTTCCATTGTCATCTTTCTGGAAATCAGCGGTATAAATATCCTCCGTAGCATAAATGGCAAACTCTGCTCCTTCCAGATTTTCTGTCTGATATGTAAAATCATCCTTGAATCCGTCCAGAACTTCGCCCTTTTTCACGATAGTCAGTTCTCCCTTAACTGGATGGTTCTCATAAATTGCTTCAATGATCACATCCCCGGAAGTTCCATCCATCTGATATGCAGTATTAGAATCAACTGTTACCTCATAATAATTTTTATTCAATGTGTAACCGAACGGAGCATTCACTTCCTCAATACGGTAATTTCCGATTTTCAGATTCTGCGGAAGAATCAAATATCCCTGCTCATCTGTAAAATAAGATTTGTGCTTAACCGTTGTCGGATAGGTTGTAACCTGCTCCACATACTTCTTATGATCCAGGTCATAAATCTTAAACTCTGTATTTTTCTGTAATACTGGTTTCTTAGTTTCATCATCCTGTTTGATGATTTTCAGCTTTGCTTCAAACTCATCATCCAGAAGTACTCTCCACGTCTGTGGCTGGTTCGGATTATTCTCTGTGATACGCACTGTAAAATCATCTACCGGAGTATAATTGTGAGGAGTTGTAGTTTCACGCACAATATAAGTTCCATATGGAAGTGCGATACTGCAAGCATAACCCTTTTCGTCTGTGAACATTTCTGTTGCACCATTTTCCCCGATCACAACTGGTGTTGCAGAAGCAAACTCATAGTTTCCGTCTGCTTTCTTTGTCAGGGAAGATTCCAGATATGCCGTAAATCCGGCACCTTTCAGCAGATCAGCGTCTGTTTTTCCATTATTGGCTGCTTTGATGATCTGGAACGGCTGTTTCATTACCTGCTCCAGTGAAGTGCAGTCACGTTTAACCTCTGCTACCAGATCGCCTTCATAATTGCAGACCAGATCATGTTCTGTTTCGTCTGCCAGATAACCCACTGACGGACTAATCTCTTTCACATAGTAATCTCCAAGATACAAGCCATCTACAGAAGCCTGTCCATTCTTATCTGTTGTAAGAGTAGCAACCTGCTCCCCGGCTTTATAGATCACACCGGTAATACCGTCCGGATGAACAATATCATTACGAGCGTACAGTCCATAAACTGCTTTTTCCAGTGTCGCATCTCCCTGTGCAACCGCCTGTTTTGTTTCCGCATCTCTCTTTTCCAGAGAAATCTTTGCTTTGACTCTCTCATTTACAAATGTATGAGTGAATGAAACTTTCGGCTCACTGTCACTGGTATATGAGAACTTAAATGTATAAACATCTTTAGAATTTCTCAAATATCCCTGTGGTGCCTGTTCCTCTTTGACTACATAAGAAAATCCAATCGGAAGATCTGCGTTAAATGCCGCTTTTCCATCTGCTCCTGTCGTTAATTTTTCAATCAATGTGCCTTTCTTCACTACTACATTTCCGTCTGCGTTGGCAATATCACTGCCAGCATACAGGGCAAACACGCCTCCAGATAACGGATTTTCGGTATCCTTGTCTTTCTTTACAACACTCACATCTGCCTTCTGTCTGTCATTTGTGAATATCACATCAGAAAAGACTACTTCCACATTCTGTCCAGCATAGGAAAGTGTAACTGTCTTTTCCTCTCCAGCATTATAAAAGTTCTCCGGTGCCTGCATTTCTTTGACAACATAAGTTCCAAGATGCAGATTTTTCAGGATACAAGCACCGTTTTCGTCTGTCGAAAGGTTTTCTTTCACAAGATCGCCTTTGCTGTAAATCTTCGCACCATAGGCAGAGATAATATCTTCTCCTGCATATACATTATAAACAGCACCTTTCTGACGTCTGTTTTCATACTGGAATACTGTACCATTCTCGCTGACATCTGCCCCTGCAAGAACCTGTCCTTCTTTATATACAGTCAGTTCGCCAAGCTGCTCTTTATCCGGTACCGTTGTTGTCGTGGTCTTACTTGCTACCAGCTTCACATTGTAAGCGGTTGTATTTACCACATAACCTTTCGGTGCTGTGATTTCTTTCAGATATACCGTATCCTGTGTTTTTACAATCGTTGCAGAAGATTTGCCATTGCTGTCTGTTTCCGGCATTGTAGTAATCAGATTTTTGCAATCTGCATCACTGTAAATACCAAATACGGCTCCTGCAAGGTTTACATCTGCTGCTGAATCTTTCTTCATAACTTCTACAGTTGCAAGTTCAATCCAGGATACTTTAAAATCCACGTATTTTTCATCATCCACGCCTTCACCAAACACCAATGCCAGATCCTGATTTCCAGATCCTGTAGAAATCTTATAAGCTGAATAATCTTTAGTAATGCTTCCTTTCATTGTTGTAGACCAACTCTCTGCCACATCACTTACCTGTGTCAGTGGTGCTGATAGATAAAACTTCGTACCACCGCAGATTTCAACATTTGCTCCAGCTTTGCTTGTTTTTCCTGTTGACAGGTTATGAAGTTTTACACCTGCAGGGAGTTTCATAGTAATTGTCTGTAATGCATCTGCCTTAAATGTTATATCCTTTGTTCTCTGACTGTTACCCTCTACATAGGCTTTTACGTTTGCATCTGAAAAAGACATTGCCACTGATGGAATATCCGGTTGAGAAACGCAATAATTATAAAGTTTCTTTGCAAGATTCTGTGCAGTGCTGTTTGCACCTGAAAAAGCGTCCCCACTACCATTTGCATAAGATGCTGCAAGGTGTACCAGAATAAATCTGGCTCCAGCACTTAAATTGCCATATCCATTCTCTTCTGTGAAAAATCCATCATCTCCAGAAGCTTTTGTGCCATAATAACATACCTTAGCAAGTGCTTTTCCATCTCCCACCTTATTGATTGTATAAGTTCCACTTCCTGGTCCCGGCTTAGATGGCTGTACACAGTATGCTGTGGCAGATACATTACCAAATTTCACAGTATACTGATAAGTAAGGTAACTACCATATCCATAATCTGCGTAACGATACATGGTTCCCCTTGTAACAGAAACCTGCTGTGAACTTCTTACATTTCCTGCAGAAGCCATAAAGGTTACGGTTTCTCCTGCATCCATTGCATACAGATCAATTCCATTTGTTTCTGCCTGTTCCAGCACTTCAGGCACCGTAAGTTCAGTTTCCGTATCAACTGTGTTTTCCTGGTGCGACTCTGAATCGTCATCACTCTGCTCTGTATCTCCAGTGCCACTATCATCGTCCACTGTAATTTCAGAAGAACTCTCTGACTGCATTTCTGTTTCAGGTTCTTTTACAGTGATATTTCTGCTGATTCTGTAAGATGGATGACCACTTACCGGCTCTACCGCATATACTGCCTTGTAGGTGTCCGGTGTATGTGTATCGAAATCAGCTCCAGATTCATTTTTTGCTTCATGGAACATGATTTTTATTTTACTCTCATCCACTCCGTCAATACCGGACAGATCTACTTCCACTTCAAATTCCTGTCCATAGACAAGTTCAATGTCATTTGCTGTTACAATTTCATCTGGATCAAGCGAATCCTGTACCTCTTTTAATTCCGGATACTGCTGCTCAAACGGTATTTCTTCCGGTTCTAATTCCGATGCAGAAACAGCTACTGGCTGAACGATTACAGACGCTAATGTGGCAACTGCCATGACTCCTGATAAGAATCTTTTGAACTTCATTTTCATTTTGACTTAATCCTCTCTTTCTTCACTTATCATCGTTTTTCTTTTCAGCAGGTCTATACCTGCACTATTCAATCATTGGAACCACCTCCCGATGTTTTTGTTACTGATACCTGTACATTTCTGAAAAGATAACAGCACATGCATATAGCGGCACCTGCACGAAGCGAAGCACCGCCACATGGTATCTGCTGTCATCTCCATCAAATGGAAATAACAGTTTTAATAAGGATCAAGCATTTAAGCCGCAAGAGGCCGTTCCTTGTAAAAGTGCCTTTCATCCGTTTCCCTTTCACGTTCTCTCCGAATCCTGGCCGCTGGTTATTATGCGTAGCTGAGTTTTCGGGTATCCCCTCTTGCTATCTATATGAAATTGTCAAGGTACAAGTCCGGGCTTTTTCTTTTTGAAGAATTAACCCTTCACCTATAAAGCTCGGCAGAGGGTGTTTACCAACCCCTTTTGCAAACTTTTTTATTTTTTTCTCAGTTTCTTTTTCTCATTACTCTCTGCGAGTTCTTCTAAACTGGCTCTCAGCTTGGCAACTGCCTTATTTCTCATGTTGTTGACTGCTGCTGAACTGATTCCATGAATATCGGCATATTCCTGATAAGTCTGTTTCTCAAAATAAAGAGCATAAATAAGTTCTTTCTGCTTATCCGTCAGCATATCCATCATGTTTTCTGTCACCATCTGCTGAACAATCATTTCCTCCATGTCCGGTGCCACACTCTCTCCAAGCTGCATTTCTTCCATAGCAGAAGATAAGGAAATACAGCGTTTCTGATTGCAGCTATCCAGATTGATGCTCAGGCGATCTTCTCCTCGAAGAACAAAACGCAGATACCACTCAGCCTCTTCAAAGTAAGATTCCGTCAGATTACATCCATATCCATTTCCAGCCACAGAAGAGTAGCGATAACCGGAAATATCTTCGATAGGAAATACTGTTACTCGATTCTGTGCCTGATAGACCACATATCCGTTCTTATAAACAGTGATCGTGACTACGCCTACCTCGTTCTTAATAATCTTCTGAGCAACAACCGGGTATTTCCCCTCCCGTAAACTTTTACAGCTCGGTTTCTTTTCGCCTTTCTTTGGAGATTCCACCATTTCTTTCAGTTTTCTAAGTGTCAGCATGACAACCACCTTTCTGCCTTTCGGCTCCGGGCTGTCAGCAGACAAAAAAAGCAGCAAAAAAAGACTCCGATCTGCCCGGTTTTTTTTATACCGAGCGACTTGCGAAGCCTCTCCTTGCTGCTTTATGTATCAATCAGCTATACAGGGCACTCCCTGCACGCAGATTAATCAGTGTTCATATTGTCATTTTCTATTGTAGTGTTTTCAGCCTTATCAGACTTTTCATCTAAAAGGAAACTAAAATCTCCCATTGCGTCATAGGGCTGATGTGTGATAAATTCTAAATATTCATCCTTACTCATTTCTGTTTGCCTCCTCTCTGTTCGATGTATTAATGGTATCAATTCTCCCCTCAAACAACCAGCCCAGTACTGTCCGAATTAAGCTGAAACAACGGACAAAACTGTCCGAATTTTGAGCGTAAAAAAACGACCATCCAGATTATCCTGTAATGATCGTCACCAACTTACTTTTCCATTCATCAATTCTATTAATTCCATACTACCCTCAAAATTCTTTTCAGCATTTTCCATCAGTTTATTTCTAAGATTCTTGTCCGGAATATTATAAAGTCTTTCAAAAAATGCCAACGCTTTTTCCACAAATTCCTTATCTTCTTCTGTCACATTTTTAGCTTCAAAATGAACAGACGTAACCTCTTCTTTTCCGCACTCTTCCCATGTAATATTTTCCTTAAACCATGACTCTGGCTTACCTGTAATTTTAGCTAAATCAGAAGCATATTTAGTAATAGGCCCCTTTCCAGCAACCATTCTGTCAACTGTTTTTTCAGAAAGGTTGAGTAGCTCTGCAAGTTTGGCATGTGTCATATTATTCAAATCATCCAAACAGTTTTGTATATCTTTTCCAATATCCATACGTGTTCTTAGTTTTTTCCCTGCCGACCCCAAGACGAGCTACCTCCTTTCTGAACCGTTTTTTGTATTACCGCCATATAAATGAAGACAATTATAGCCGGACGAAATGATTGACATTTCTATTCCGACTATCTCATACATAAAATCCGTTCCAGAAAAAAGTAGTGCTTACGTTTTCAGACTTTTATCCTGTAATACCTTCGCAAAATAATTTTCCTGCGTTTATCGTCAACACGTAACAGCCTCCTGCCAAGTACTCTATCAGCAGAGACTTTTCCCCCAACTACCGTTATCATTTCGTTGTTTACCGCTATATAATTTTCAAGTGTATCTTTTCTTGAAACAGTTACTCCTACAACGCTGATAACACTCTGGTCACTTGCTATCATACGCACCGTTTCTCTTATCGTATTTTTATCCATAGTAATTTCTCGCATTCTTTTCGTCTCTCCAGCCACTATACTCACTGGAAATTGTTCTTATTTTACATATTTTTCATACAAATTTAATATATCTATTGCAAAAAAACCTTGACCGGTTTTTCTACGTATGATATACTAATGCATGTTGTATTTAACAACTTTTTCTATATGTTCCTCTAAAAAAGGAAAAGAAAATCTGGGTTGAAGGTTCAGATCTAAAGTTACTTATTAGAAGGGCATTCGTATGTGAGCCACAACTAATGTTATATACAACATGATATAGTACTGATAAAAGCCGACACCAATCCTGTTATTTCCAAGTGCCAATTGGATATAGACCAGTAGGATGATGTCGATTTTGTCTGTCTAAGCGTTTTTTAGATCTACTCTCGTGCCAAGGGAGTAGGTCTTTTACATTATAGCATTGCTACCATTTATTGTCAATATGCACTATAACTAATGCGTTATAGTGTCTTTTTTTGTGCAAATTGCATTATTTTACATGTTTATTTATTAACAGAGCATATCATTTCTTTTACATTATTTTTTTGTGCAATATTTTGCAATTTTATTATTTTCTTTTCCAGACACATATGGTATCATATATTTAACCAGTAAATGTCGTTTTCTCAGAAAGGAGTCCTGCCTTATGAACAATCAAGAAATTCTCCGCAAAATCGTCAATTACATTGAGAATGTTATGAAAGAAAAATCTTTAACCTCTCGTGATCTGGCCGATATTTGTGCCAAGAAAACCGGGAAAATGTCTCCAAGAACTATCGACAACATGTTTAGAACCCCTTCCTCTACAACTTTATCTACTTTGTTAAAGGTCTGTGATGGATTAGATTTAAACCTTAATGCTGTATTCCATTCCATTGAAATTGCAAAAACATCAGCAGAAAATGGACAGCAGCGTTTCATCTTCGACATCGATCATCCAGCTTACAATGGCTACACCGGAAATTACCATGTATTCTTTCTTCCAACCTCTGTTTATCCAGAAGATCATTCGGGTCAAACCTTGGTTCATGGAACACTTCGTCTGGGAGATTTCAATTCTATGCATGAATGCTCCGCTATACTTGACATTGATTCTGGTGATTTTACAAATGAAGGTACCCCATTTTCCAAGCACTATGAAGGAACTTTAGTTTACTCATCTAATAGCCAAATGTTCTGCCGACTTGTTTGTAGCAAATATGGCGATATGTGGTTCATGGTTTTTAACCATGGCAATCTCAATAACAAAGAACTTGCCTGCGTTATTGGCTGTGCTGCAACTGCCTCATCTGGTCGTTATCGTCATCCTGCGATACACCGCTTCTGTTTGTGTAATATGCAGCAATATCCAGAAATTGATTCCAATACTCGTACACTCATCGAGGGGCTTCTTCGAATCCAAGAAAAACATATCTGGATAAAAAAGGAAACTTTAAAAGAGCTTCTTCTGCACGATAATTTTGATCCAGACTTTCGACGAAATCTTGAAAATTACTTAAATATTGCTACTGAGTACTATGCACTGCCAAAAAATACATTAAAGGAAGACATTCCTCTTTCTACCTCAGTAAAGGAACTTGCCAAATTATGTAATGAATCAAATTTGGAAAAGACCTTCCATATCTTAAACGAAGATGACCGGGAACTGTCATGTATTTTAAAGGGTTGCCTTGCAACACCAACTACACCAGCGACTCCTTCAGAAACAGAATAACAAAAAAGGAGCCAGGAACATTCACTTCTCTGTGTAAATGTTTCTGACTCCTATTAGTCCTTCGCTTAATACCAATTTATCAAACGGTCACAATATTCTTTTTTACTTCATATACAGTTAAAGTTCCGTCTTTCTTGCGTCTCACTTCTGCATTATTTCCCCGGTCTGTAATCGTACTGATTACATCCAGCAAGTATAATGCTCTCTCTGTCTGTCCCACTAAATATGTACTCTTTTGTTCGCCAATCTTTTTCAAATCTGATCTCATCTCCAGTCCTCCAAGCAATATAATATCACTCAAACGGATAAGGGAAAGAAAACCGCTGATGAGTTTCTGATAAGCCATCCCGAAACAGTGCTTGACTGTTGCTTACCATATAGATTCTATCCAAAGGATCAGTGCTGACCTCCTGTTTCCTTCTGACATTTATGATTATACTATCAGAACATACGTTCGTCAATCCCTAATTTTATTTTTCATAAACAAATTGATTATCATGCTTCCGATCATACAACCAAGCCCATTATGAATCATATCATCCCATTCGAATAATCCACGCATAAATACCAACTGACTGGTTTCTATTACTGCTGATACCAGAACTCCAAACAATAATGTCCGATACCATTTCACTTTATGGTTTGCAATTATCGGTAATAATGCTCCGGCCGGAAGCAGCAATATACAATTCAATAAATTTTCTTTTAGCAATTCCCAGTCTTTGTATTTAAAAATTGCCTTCCATGACCAGAATGGTATCAATTCATACTGGCGAATAGTACTTGTTCTGGTAAATACCGTAGAGCCAAACACAATTCCAAGAAATATTATCATCGTCACAATAGCCATTGCCTGTATTATATTAATCTTTTTTCTACATACACATCCTGCTACCACAATAACTGTCAAAAGCAGCAATACACTAAATGCCAATATCTCATATTTAGACCACTTTTTATTATACGTTGTCCATATCTGGTAAATATCCATTCTACTACCCTTCTGTTTTAATCAGACCAAACCGACAAAATATCGCATATAGATAGCTCGCTCCAAATACCTTTAATTTCTTCGGTCCGTTTACATTTCCCTTCATCTCCATCGTTTCTTTCAGAGCAATATTTACACTGCTTCTGGTTATTGATTTCTTTTTCCGGTCAATCAGAATTTCATTTCCATTGACCGTATAATGAAATCTTAATCCCTTTACAGTCGTAAAAGAATATCCTGAAAACAATTTTAACGTCTCCCACAAATGATTTTCCAGTAATTCCAATGATTTATCCATGCAGCAATGCAATTTTTCAATTTCCTGCTTTCTTTTCCGGTACAATCTACACCTCTCTGCATACAGGCTTAATTCATCTGCATTGTATATCATTTTTGTATACGGCAAATAGGAATGAACCGAAGATCTGCTCAAGCCAGTCTCCTGCATAATCTCTGAAATATTTTTTCCATTTTCCCATAACGAAATAACCTGCTCACTAATCTCAGTATGATACACCCCCACCGTAATTAATATTTTGCGTGTTTTCATTAAGGTAATGCCGAACTGTTCTGATATTTGCCGTAATGAATTTACTGATCCACCGCCTGCTCCAGACATATATGCTTCAACAATACAGTTCGTAAACTGCTCCATTATCTTTTCCGAATCATATCCTGGTTTCTTTTTTGGTCTTCCCATTTTCGTGTCAATCCAATCAAATTGTACTAATACTCTGGGCGGACATCCCTCTCGGCTCTATGCCAACCCAGAGTACAATTTCAAGTATTTTTATTCCACAGTCACACTCTTTGCCAGATTTCTTGGCTTGTCTACATCCAGTCCTTTCGCCACACTGACATAATATCCCATTAACTGTAACGGAATCACTGCAAGGCTTCCTACGAAATGCTCATCAATTTTTGGAACGTATACTGCAAAGTTTACCTGATCTTCAATCTCATATTTCCCATATGTTGTTAATCCCATCAAGTATGCCCCACGGCTTTTATATTCTAACATGTTACTAATCGTTTTCTCATAAAGGTCACTTTGCGTTAATACACCAATTACCAAAGTTCCTGGTTCTATCAGGCTGATCGTACCATGTTTCAACTCTCCTGCTGCATATGCTTTCGAATGAATGTATGAAATTTCCTTTAATTTCAAACTTCCTTCCAGAGAAATCGCATAGTCAATTCCTCTGCCAACAAAAAATACATCATGTGCATTTGCATATTTTGCAGCAAACCATTGAAGTCTTTCCTTATCCTGCAATATCTTCTGGATCTTCTCCGGAATTGTCAATAGCTCAGAAAGATAATTGTTGTACTGTTCTTCTGTAATCATATTTTTGACTTTTGCAAACTGAACAGCCAGACAGTACATTGCCACAAACTGAGCACTATAAGCCTTTGTTGTTGCTACCGATATTTCCGGTCCGGCAAGTGTATAGAATACTTTATCTGCTTCACGTGCAATACTGCTGCCAACAACATTCACAACTGCCAATGTTATGATTCCTTTTTCCTTTGCCAGGCGTAACGCCGCCAACGTATCCGCAGTTTCTCCAGATTGACTGATTACTATAACCAGAGAGTTTTTATTCAATGACATTCTTCTATATCTGAACTCTGAAGTAAGTTCTACTCTTACCGGAATATCTGCCAAATCTTCTATTACATATTGTGCAGCCATCCCAACATGCCATGCAGAACCACATGCAACAATATAAATCTGATCAAATCCTAGGATTTCATCTTCTGTAAGCTCAACCGAAGATAAATCAATACAATTATCTTTTATTACAGAACCTAAAGTGTCCTTGACTGCTTTCGGCTGTTCATGGATTTCTTTCATCATAAAATGTTCAAATCCTGCTTTTTCAGCAGCTTCGGCATTCCACTTAATTTCTGTCGTCTGTTTTTCGATTTCATCTCCGTCAAGATTATAGAAATGAGCTTCTCCCATTGTTAATCTGGCAAATTCCAGATTAACAATATAATAGACATTCCTCGAATTTCACAGTGTCAGGCACCTTATTTTTACATCAACAATTAGTAATCGTTCCAATCATCATTCCAGTCATCGTTCCAGTCATCATTCCAGTCATCATTCCAATCACAATCATTGTAAGAATCCCCTGACCTGTCATGGCTGTGATCATGTGGATATTCATCCAGAATTTCTGCAATGATTTTCATCCCGTTACTCATATAGATTTCCTCCTGTCTTTTATTGTATTTATAATATGTGAATATAATATTTGATTTGCCGAACAGAAATAGTTTATTTCATTATCCCTGTCTGTCCTCGGACACCCATATCCGCAAATATCTTTTACAGAACACTTGTTGCAATAATCCCTAACCTGTTTTTGTATCATATTAAACAGCTCCTGATGTTTACTGCATGATACCATGTCTGAAATACTACGTTCCGAGATATTACCTAAACAATTTTCTTTTCGCAAATTATATGGGTCACAAAAGAAAGCATCTCCTGAAGGCAAAAATGTTAGATAATATCCACACCGTTCCCTTTGATGATGGCTACAACATCTGTGTTTTCCTGTCAATATTGCTGAAATAGCATTATTAAATTCCCTGATATTCACTCTTGCTTCGCCATCAAAATATAAATCAAAAAGATCAGATAAGTAATAACCAAGTTTTTCTGAATCTACAGAACATTTGTCATCTGGGTTATAACAGTAACATAGTCCACAGTTTTTAATACTATTTTCCACTAGAAAATCATAAAAACTTTCAGCCCCATTCACAATATGCTTATTTGTAATAACACTTAATATTCCAAATGACACTTTTTGATTTTTCAGTTTATCCAATATAGAAATCGTTCTTTTAAACGACAGACTTTCATCCTGAGAAAAATGTGCGTTTACACCAATCGGTCCATCCAAACTTATCCCAATGCCAATATGGGACGTTTTAAAAAATCTGATCCATTCATCATCTATCAGTGATGCATTTGTCTGGATACTGTTAGTAAACTTAACACCTGTCTTATCTGAAAGTTCTTTCTCATATTCATAAATCTCGTAAAAACGCTCAATTCCCCATAACAGCGGTTCGCCACCATGAAAAAGCACTTTTACTTTTTGGTTTGTTTCCGCATTAATTTCCGCTGATTCTTCTAATATTTTTTTTACTATGTCAACATTCATGATTCCAGTATTTTGTTTATGATTCGAATATCTGCAGAAAACACAGTCAAAATTGCACATTTCCGTTACTTTAATTATTGGTGATATTACGCAAGTCATTACTCACCTCATAAAAATTTAATAGTATCTGACACCAATGGTCACTTCAATCAAATTGTGCCAATACTCTAGGCTGACATCCATCTCTATGCCAATCCAGAGTACTAATTTCAAATATTTTTATTCCACAGTCACACTCTTTGCCAGATTTCTTGGCTTGTCTACATCCAGACCTTTGGCTACACTAACATAATATCCCATTAACTGTAACGGAATCACTGCAAGGCTTCCTACGAAATGCTCATCAATCTTTGGAACGTATACTGCAAAGTTTACCTGATCTTCTATCTCATATTTTCCATATGTTGTTAATCCCATCAAGTATGCTCCACGACTTTTGCATTCCAACATGTTACTAATCGTTTTCTCATAAAGGTCACTTTGCGTTAATACACCAATTACCAAAGTTCCTGGTTCTACCAGGCTGATCGTACCATGTTTTAACTCTCCTGCTGCATATGCTTCCGAATGAATGTATGAAATTTCCTTTAATTTCAAACTTCCTTCCAGAGAAATCGCATAATCAATTCCTCTGCCAACAAAGAATACATCATGTGCATTTGCATATTTTGCAGCAAACCATTGAAGTCTTTCCTTATCCTGCAATATCTTCTGGATCTTCTCCGGAATTGTCAATAGCTCAGAAAGATAATTGTTGTACTGTTCTTCTGTAATCATATTTCTGACTTTTGCAAACTGAACAGCCAGACAGTACATTGCCGCAAGCTGAGCACTATAAGCTTTTGTTGTTGCTACCGATATTTCCGGCCCGGCAAGTGTATAGAATACTTTATCTGCTTCACGTGCAATACTGCTGCCAACAACATTTACGACTGCCAACGTTGTGATTCCTTTTTCCTTTGCCAGACGTAACGCCGCCAACGTATCTGCAGTCTCCCCGGACTGACTGATCACTATAACCAGAGAGTTTTTATTTAATGACATTCTTCTATATCTGAACTCCGAAGCAAGTTCCACTCTTACCGGAATATCTGACAAATCTTCTATTACATATTGTGCAGCCATTCCAACATGCCATGCAGAACCACATGCAACAATATAAATCTGATCAAATCCCCGAATTTCATCTTCTGTAAGTTCAACAGAAGATAAATCAATAGCATTATCTTTTATTACAGATCCTAAAGTATCCTTGACGGCCTTCGGCTGTTCATGGATCTCTTTCATCATAAAATGTTCAAATCCTGCTTTTTCTGCTGCCTCAGCATCCCACTTAATTTCTGTTGTCTGCTTTTCAATCTCATCCCCATCAAGATTAAAGAAATGAGCTTCTCCAGGTGTCAATCTGGCAAACTCCAGATTACCAATATAATAAACATTTCTTGTATATTTCAGAATAGCCGGAACATCAGAAGCTACATAGGTTTCGCCGTCTGTCACTCCAATAATCATTGGACTGTCTTTTCTTGCTACCCAAATTTCTCCCGGATAATCTTTGAACATAAGTTCCAGGGCATATGAACCACGCACACGAACCATCGTTTTAGCAATCGCATCAATCGGTCCGAGATTATACTTCTTATAATAATAGTCCACTAATTTAATTACTACCTCTGTGTCAGTCTGACTGTAAAAAGTATAACCATGCTTTAATAATTTTTCTTTAAGTTCTGTATAATTTTCAATAATACCATTGTGTACGCCAACTACTTCTGATTCTACTTCTCCAGAACCTGATCTTGTACAATTTCCAGATACATGCGGATGTGCATTAATCTGACTTGGCTCTCCATGTGTTGCCCAACGTGTATGTCCGATTCCACATGTTCCTATCAGTGCTTTTCCTTCATCTGTTTTTTCAATCAGATTGCCTAATCTTCCCTTGGCTTTAACCACCTGTGCCAAACGCTCCCCATCTCGCACAGCGATTCCAGCCGAATCGTACCCTCGGTACTCTAATTTAGACAGACCATTTAATAAAATAGGTGCTGCCTGCTGTGTTCCAGTAAAACCAACTATTCCACACATTTCAATCTCCCCATTCTTATCATTGTATTCTCTATTATTCTAACAATCTATTCTTTATTTTTTTTGCAGGTGTTCCTGCAATAATAATATTGGACTCTTCAAAATTTTTTGTCACAACAGAATTAGCCCCTATAATATTGTTGTTTCCTATTTTGACATCTCCACATACTACTGCATTTGTAAATAATGTAACATGATTTCCAAGTCTTGGTTCTCTTTCGCCACCACCATTTGATACAATTGCAGAATTTACAAATAGCCTTGCATCTTCACCAACATCTCCATTAGTTATAATAGAGCCTAAGTGGACTATACATAACCCCTTTCCACAACTGTTCAATCTAACTTTCATACCATATTTAAATCTTAATCTATTTAATTTGACCAAGCTCAAATAGTACATCCATTTTTTTCCAGTATTAAGGTAATATTCCGTTTTTCTAAGTCTTTTTTGATACTTAAAAATAGCATCGTTTTCCGTTAGCGGAAATACCCCCCCACTAATGTTCTCTTTGGATATTTCGCACCTTCATATTTAATCCATTCTTTCAAATCCGATGCAGAACTAATTATCTCATGTTCCCATACGGTTGAAGTATCTCTTGCGTATGTTTCATTCATTTCTATGTTCATTATTTACTTCCTCCATGCAAAATAGTATCAATCCCGTCTATATAAATCCCTTGTATATACTTTATCTTTCACATCATCTAAACAGTCATTATATCTATTTGCAATGATTGCCTGACTCTGCTCCTTAAATTTATCCAAATCATTCACAACCTTACTTCCAAAGAAAGTGCTTCCATCTTCCAATGTTGGCTCATAAATAATAACAGATGCTCCTTTAGCCTTGATTCTCTTCATAACTCCCTGTATAGAAGACTGGCGGAAATTATCTGAATTTGATTTCATAGTAAGACGATATACACCAATCACAACCTCTTTTTCCATAGAAGCATCATAAGTATTTTCATCATCATAAGCATAATACCCTGCTTTCTGTAAAACACGATCTGCTATGAAATCTTTCCTGGTTCTATTTGATTCAACAATAGCAGACATCATATTCTGTGGAACATCTTCATAATTAGCCAAAAGCTGTTTAGTATCCTTTGGTAAGCAATAACCACCATATCCAAATGACGGATTATTATAATGTGATCCAATTCTTGGATCAAGACACACACCGTTAATGATCTGCTGTGTGTTCAACCCTTTCATTTCGGCATATGTGTCAAGCTCATTAAAATATGATACTCTGAGAGCCAGATATGTATTAGCAAATAACTTCACTGCTTCCGCTTCTGTAAATCCCATAATCAAAGTATCAATATTCTCTTTAATAGCACCTTCCTGTAATAATCCGGCAAATGTATTCGCAGCCTTTACAAGTCTAGCATTTTGAATATCCGTTCCCACAATAATTCTTGACGGATATAGATTATCGTACAATGCCTTAGATTCACGCAAAAACTCAGGGCTAAAAATAATATTGTCACAATGAAATTTTTCTCTAATACTTGCTGTATATCCTACTGGAATTGTCGATTTTATAACCATAATCGCATCTGGATTATATTCAATAACCAACTTGATCACAGCTTCTACTGCTGATGTATCAAAGAAATTTTTCTTACTGTCATAGTTTGTGGGAGCAGCAATAACTACAAAGTCCGCATCTTTATACGCTGATTTTGCATCTAATGTTGCCGTTAGATGCAATTTCTTCTCTGACAGATATTTTTCAATATATTCATCCTGAATTGGAGATTTTTTTTGGTTTATTAATTCTACTTTTTCTGGAATAATATCTACTGCCATCACTTCATGGTGTTGCGATAACAAAGTAGCTATGGATAATCCCACATATCCAGTTCCTGCAACTGCAATTTTCATATTCGCATACCTCCTGCTTTACACTTCTGTTTCTACTGAATTTTAGACTATATCATAAAATTCCTTTAAAATGGACGTTCCATTTTCTAAAATTTCTTTTGTCTTTTTATAATAATTTTCTGCAGTATTTTCTACATAATACGGATTAATTATTTTTTCATTTTTCCCGGTAATCTCTTTCATTGCCTGACCGATCATACTACTGTCGCAAGTGACATCAATAACACTGTTACCATGTACTCGTCCTCTTTGTCTATCTCCAATATTAATTGTATACCTTCCTAATGACGGTGTTTCAATAATTCCAGATGACGAATTTCCTATTAATGCCACAGAATTTTTTACTAAATATAAAAACGAATCTACATTCAAGTTTTCATAATAATACGCATTTTCATGTTCATCCACATAATTGAGCCATGAAGAACGTATGATATCAGATTTTGTATCTGCATTCGTCCCCATAAAAATAACACTCATTCCATTCATATTTTCCTGCAATGCAGTCAATACTTCTTTCACCTGATCTTCCATTTTCACATCAGTTAGTGTTTCGGGATGAAAAGCTACAACCCAATATTTTTGTGGAATAAGTTCTTTTACTTTTTCAATTACTTTCTCTTCATCTATCTTGCAACAATTTTCTGCCCCTAATGCCCCAAGATAAAATACTCTTTTAGGATCTTCTCCCAACTGTATTACACGTTTTCTATATTCTTCTGTACTGGTAAAATGATACTGACTCATTTTGGTAATAGAATGACGTATAAATTCATCATAATTGCCATATGTAACTTCCCCACCATGTAAATGCAAAATTGGGATTCTTTGCATAGCTGCTGCAATCGCAACCGCCATCATTTCATATCTATCTCCAAGTATAATTAATAAATCAAATTTATTATTTTCAAAATAATTTCCAAAACAATCTAAAGCTGTTGCCATGCAATGCATCACATTCGCATTACTGTCATTCTCTATATTTAGCGGAATCTCCAAATCGATTTTAAATCCATCCTGTCGTATTATATCTACAGAGTGACCAAACTTATCTTCTAAATGTGAGCCTGTAACCAATACTGAAAACTCAATATCTTTGTCATTATCTAATAATCTTAAAAAATTTTTTACTATTCCATAATCTGCTCTTGAACCAGTCGCATACGCTACTCTATACTTTCCCATACTAACCTTCTTTTACTGATTTATAATAGTTTCGGCAATTTTAAAATCAAGTTCTGTATCTATATCTATACTGCGCTCTGCCGGCATTTTATATGCGTAACAATCTTCTCTATACAGATTTGTATTTTCCAAAAAAGCCTTCACATCTGCCATATAAATTGCCCCATTTATCCTATAAAACGTTTCTAATTTCTGTCTTTGTTTATTACTGTCTGCCCGCAAAAATCCGGATAACGAATTATTTTCTGGTAAAGTATTACTCCACAATGGCGAATGCTCCATTTCACAAACTGATACAACCGCTATTGCATCTTTCTCTTTAAATAATTCATAAGCTTTTTTTATATCTTCGTACTTTCGCAATGGAGATGTTGGCTGTAAAAGCGTAAATGTATCAAATACAATTCCCATCTCCTGATATTTTTTCAATACTTCTTTTACAACATCCCATGATGACGCTACATCTGATGCATTTTCTTCTGATCGGTAAAAAGGTACTTCTGCTCCATATTGTATTGCAATCTCGCCATATCTTTCAGAATCCGTAGAAACCAATATGTGTGAATAAATCTCTGATTTCTTCGCTGCTTCTATGCTATATGCAATTAACGGTTTTCCATTTAATAATTTTATATTTTTATCTTTCAAGCCTTTCGAACCGCTTCTTGCAGGTATTATTGCTAAATTATTCATCTTCTCTATTCACTCCTTTACAAGAAATCAATTCATCTATTTCAAAATCTTTTTCAGCTTCTTTCCCCAACACCTCATACCAATGAATCGGAGAAATTCCATTTCCTGGTCTTTTACAAGTGATATTCTCTTCGGAAAACATTTCGCCTCTCATGATTTTTCTTTTTGCTACAATAGATTTTCTTGCAACGAATATATTGCTTCGTTCAGATTCAGTCACTTCTTTCGTTTCATTTCCAAGCATAATTTCAGCTTTATGCACACCTACACACAATTCTTTTAGTTCTTCTGGTGTAATAGACGCTTTATGATCAGGTCCTGGCATAGCTTTATCTAAAGTAAAATGTTTTTCGATAAATTTAGCTCCCAATCCAACAGCCACAAGAGAAGCAACAATTCCTTCTGAATGATCTGAAAGTCCGATTTTCCAATCTGGTGCTAATTCTTGAAGCTTATTCATGGCAAGCAAATTCATATCTTCCGGCTCTGTTGGATATTGTGTATTACAATGTAATACCGTAAAACTTGTGTCTTTACTTTGTTGCAAAACATTTATTGCATATTTAACTTCATCAATTGTAGACATTCCTGTCGATAGAATTACTTGTTTATTTTGACATTCAATTGTTGCTACCCTCTGTAAATAAGGAAGATTTGTAATCTCTCCTGATGGTACTTTCCATATATTCTGACCGATTTTTTGCAAAAATGAAAAAGATTCAAAATCAAATGGCGTAGAAAAAATCTGAATATCTAAAGTAGAAGCATACTGTACCAATTCCAAGTATTCAGTTTCCGTTAATGCCAATTTTTTTAACATATCTAGCTGTGAACCATTTCCATCATTTTTTTTCTGATATTCGGCTTTAGGGGCATATCTTGAAACAAGATTTTCTGGCACAAAACTTTGGAATTTAACTGCATCTGCTCCAGCTTCTTTCGCTTTTTTCATCATTTTTTTTGCCAATTCAACACTTCCATTATGATTGCAGCCAATCTCTGCAACAATTTGAATATCACTCATTTCTAATCTCTCCTCTTTATAACTCTAGCAGGTACACCTACTACAGTTACTTTCTCCGGTATATCTTTAATAATCACACTACCTGAACCAATAATTGCATTGGAACCGATTTTCAATTGACCGTTACACACAGATGAACTGCCCAAAAAAACACTATTTCCTACAATTACATTTCCATTTATGACAGAATTTGTTGATAAATGATTGTGATCACCCACTTTACATTCGTGTTCAATCAAAGCCTTTGTATTTATAACATTATTATTTCCTATCTCTGCATCAGCATTTATTACTGCCATTTTACCTACAAAATTCCCTATTCCCATTTTTGCACTGGCCGATATAATTGCTGAAGAATCAATAATATTGATTATGTTCAATCTTCGTTCTCTAATTCTGTCAAACCATAACTTACGGTATCCAACATCTCCAATAGAAACAAAATAACTATATTTTTCACAATTTGGAATATCTTCAAGTCCCGTACCCAAGATTGGTAATCCCATATGCATACCTTTTTTGTTGCTATCTATGAATCCACATAATTCATATTCTGATTTATTAATTGAATCTGCAACTGACTTTGCATGTCCACCAGCTCCTATTAAAATCAGTTTTTTCATCTAAAATCACCTCAAATCTATTTTCTAAGATACTCTCTCAGTTTATTCCGATTTTTTATACCTATTTTAACAAATGATGACACTATTCTTTTATTCATTTTTTACATATGTACATGTGGCTATCAATATAAACTTTTCCATTTAATCCACTCACTTTTATTCTATAAAATCGTTCTTTATTTTATCAAAAATTTCCTTACCCTCAAGACAAGATTGTGAAAAATAAATTTGTGAAACAAATTCCATACCATATCTCAATTCCAAAATATTTTTTATATCTCTTATCCTTTTTGATACAGCTTTACTATCCTCAATCATGTATTCTGGTTCATCTAACGTAAACTGTATAAGTTTTCCTGCTTGATTAAGCTTTATGCCCCCCCCACGAATAATGGACTCTGTAATCTATATCTGTGTACACTTTTTATATTAACCATTAAATCCAATTCGGATAATTTTTCAATTTCAGGCACAATACAACAAAAAGTATCTCCCGTTTCAATTAACCATTCTTGTATTTGTAAATATGCATTATAGACTTTTTTCAAAAAATCTGCCGATATTTTCTTTTGTAAATACCAATCCAAATTACCTGGATTTTTGCTTTTTCTCTTCAAAACTCGAACATTTATTTTATGTTGATCTGTATATAAATTCATCCCCATTCTATGATTACCATCGAGAAGCCTCATATCCTTATCTACTATAAATAAAGAATTCGGATCATATCCTTTGCTTTGATATGATGTAATTAATTTTGAGAAAGCCATGTTCCCATCTTCCTCCCGATGTTTATTACCATATGCTGCCCTACTAACCGTATTTTGCCATACAAATGTTTGTTTATTATATTCTACATAATCCTTTATATCCAAATACCTCGTAGTAGCTAGAAACTGATTATGTTCTACATTTCTTCTTAAATTCATTATATCTCCAATAGAAGCACTACATGACTGAGCCGTTCTACTATCATATAAATCTACCAACATCTTTTTTATACTAAACATTTTAATTTTCTCCTCCCAATACTTTCCATTTTATACGATTCAAAATAGTTGGTTTTGCATACTTTTCTGTCCAGAAATGAATATTCGCATTTGACTTTTCTAACTTCTTTTCAAAACTCTTCTGAAAAGTATTTCGTGGCGCTGGTAATATAATTCTTGGATTATTACGAATTATTTCTTGGCTATCTACATTTCTAATTAAAAAGTATTTTTCTACTTCATTAAAAATTTTTTTTCCTTTTTCAGTCAACACTAATACTGCCGAACACCCAAGACTATCTGTAAATTCGGGACATACTTTTTCCATTCCCCACGCATCTCCTATCAATAGATCACTCATAATATTCTGTCCCTTATATTCGCAACTCAAACATCTATTTCTTTCAAACAAACCATCTGTAAAGCATTTCAAAAAGTAACCATCATTTTTTCTAAACGTTATATGTTCAGTTCCATTCTTAAATTGAAACTTCAATCCATAATTTAAGCATCCTTTTGTTTTATCTCTCATAGACACTTTAATAATTGAACTTTCACTCATTCTTTCTTCTTCAGCTAAATATTTTTTCCATATTTTACGTTCTATAGATCCATGACATACAACTGCCAGCGTAATTAATTTATCACTTTTAACACACTTTTTTACTGCTGCAACTTGACATGGGACTCCTGAAAAAAGTACTATTTTTCCCTTTTCTACAATCTGCTTGATTTTCACTATGCAATCATTTAAATCACTTTTCACATATTTTGATCCCATCATTTTTTTGCAAATTTCTATCTCATTAGAAACAATATGTTTGGGCATAAACTCGTCATCATATATACAACCACAAACATATCCGTCCATTTCTAATACTTTTTGTGCTATTTGAAAAAAAACACCGCCTGACGAACTTACTTTTCTGATTTCATTGTTTTTGTTTTTAACTATATATCCCTCAATACAATTCAGTTCTTCTATATCTTCAGGTTTATTCAATTCAATACATACTCTTTCACATCTATTGCAATTAATACACTTTTGCAAATCAATTTCTGGATGTATGTTTTCATCAAATGATATTGCTTTGGTTGGACAAGCTTCTGCACATGCTGAACAAGAGTAACATTTTTCTTTAAAATCAAAATTTATCATATTATTTAAAACACTCACTTAAAGGAACTATTTCTGCACCATCTTTAATTACATAATTATATATTTGTTTAATTAACTTTTTCGCTTTTTCATCTGTATTTAATTGCCAATAATGAGTATATATAACAAATGGCACTTTTCTTGCTTTGCAAATATGGTACTCATAAATCAGCCGTTCATAATTATCTATTGTGTATGCATTCAGTTCTTTATGCTTTCCATAGTTCATAATACCTGGATACTGTACTTTTTTTACTATCCTAAATCCCCAACGAATTATAAAATTATATATATATCTTAAATTTACTTTTCTATCTCTCACCCCAATAATGCCAGAGTAATTCATTTGAAGATCTTCTAATACTGAAATAGCTTTTTTATCAATACTATTATTAGGTGCAACAAATACTGATATATTCATACCTAACAATTTCTCTAAATGTTTTTTTCCTTTCGGTATTTCCTCTTTTAATTGACTACTACTTTTCCATTTCATTTCAGCAAGCCATTTGTTTTCACTTAGCTGATATTCATGTGAATAGCCATGTAACAATATATCAACTTTTCCCTGTTTATATTTTTCCTTTAAATATTCTAATAATTCTGTATTTTCAGCTATATCATAATATCCCATTCCAATTTCTTTTCCATATGGAAACACATCATCTCTATGAACTGGAACCGTATACGGCACAACTGAAAGAGATACACAATCATCCTCATTTAAAAAATCATATGCTCTTTGTAAATCTTTAGGTTTTGTAAAATATGATGTATCATCATCCCGAATAGCAACTTTCATTTTTTATCCTTTCGTCATCTCGAATAACATGTTTTCTAAATACTCAATCGAATCCCTTCTCTGTTCCTCCAAAATCGGAATCACATTTTTGTAATCTATAGAAATATCTTCTGCAGTCAAATTATCCATATTATGAATTATTCTATTTGATAATCCAAAGATATTTAAAGCACTATATAATCTGGAATTTTCAGATGATTCCTCTGAATCACTGCTTTTACAAAAAGAGAAAAAATTTCTTTGGAAATTTATCGAAAACATAGTTCCATGAAATGAATCTGTACAAATTAAAGCAGCCCCTCTTATCAATGATAAAAATTCTTTAGGACCTCCCCATACTTTTTTATAATCATTATTTTCCATTTCTAAATATGCTGCCGGAAGACTTATTATTTTCCAATTTGTTAATTTTTGTATCTTTTCTACAGCCCTTCTATGTTCTGATTTTTCTCCCAAAAAATAAACCAAAATATATGGCTCTTTAGGTATCTCAAACTCGCAATATTTTCCCCACTCTTTAGCAGATAATAACAATGTTGGATCTAATACACATTTAACTTCTTTTTGTGTAATACGGCTTAACAATTGCGCTCCATCCTGCTCTCTGCATGATAAAAAGGAAAAATTAGATAATTTTTTTCTATATTCCTTTTCTTTCTCGTCAGATAATGATTTTACCGCTAAGCTCGGACCATAACTGCCTTTTTTCGATTTGTTTTCAACAAATGGCAAAAAAAATGCTTCCGGCGAGTTCGCAACAAAAGGATTCCAAGTCTGGTCACTACCTACTACATATCCATCATATACTGGTGGATTTTCCATTAACTGCTGTGTAGTTGTATATTTCTTTTTTCCTACATGCAAATATGTTTTATAAAACTGTTCAAATAATTCATTCTTTTCCTTTATTTTTTCTCTCGAATCAGCCAACGCTCGATATTTTTTTCTTTCTTTAATATACACTGGCATTCTTTTTATTCTTAATTTAAGCATTTCATATCTTGATAGAGAATTATCTTGTTTAAAATCTATTAACTCTGCCTGATAGCCTAGTTGTTCTACCTTTTCCTGCAAGGCAAGAGCCTGCAGCATTGTACCGTAATTATAATAATGATGATATGTAATTATTCCTATTGTTTTCATAATTTATTTCTCCTAACGATGTAAATATTTTGCTAACATTATTTTTCCTTTTCTCATTATATTAATTATCAATTTTCTATTAGCAGCAATCAAAGCAACAAGAATGATTAATTGTATTATTACAGGCACTATAGTAAATCCACCTAAACAGACTATGAATTGTACAACTAACAAGATATACATTATTGTATGTTTTAGAAAATTCACTCGTATATGTATATACCTTTTACTTCTTTGTAATCTAACTAGCCAAATAACAATGTTAGACACAAGTGTTGCAACTGCAGCACCCATTACACCAATATAAGACACTAATACAAAATTTAATATGGTATTTACGACTGCACCTATCATAGTTGAATATGAGAATATTTTAGTATCTTTTACTGCTGTAAAAATGCTCCCTAAAAAGCCAGCCAAACCACCAAAGACGAAAGAAATCATCAATGGAGGAACATATTTCCATGCTACAAAAAAGCTCTTTGCATATAAAATATGTGCAAATGGAATAGTTAATATAATTAACATTGAACAACACAAAACTAAAAAGCCATTATATGCCTCATACATATCAGCAACAAAATGATCACTATCTTCTGGATCAAAATCTTTTATGGCTGATAACTGCCATGCCTGCGTAAATATATCACTACATGCAGTCAGCATAGTCGGTATTTTATATGATACCGTATAAATTCCATTCGCAGTTGCACCTAAAATCCATGTAACAATATATCTATCCGATGAACTATTAATCCACCAACCAATTTTATTAAAAATTAACGGAAACCCAAATTTTTGCAATTCCTTAACTGTAGTTTTATTTACTTTATTAAACTTAATGTGTTTATGTATTTTCAGTCGTACAGATCCCCAAGCTACAGCCATAAAGGTTCCCAGGTAATTAGCTATTAAATATCCATTTAACCCACACTTCAGCACAACCAACAAAACAACATTTAATACACATGATGCTATTGTGGTAATCAAACTCATTTCAACCATATATTGTACTTTATCAATACCTCTGGCATAATTAGTCAGTACATTATACAGCCCTGTAGACAATACCATTAAATAAAATGCGACTAAATATGATGTATTAATTTTAAAGAAAGGAAGTATTCCTATTATAATTGTACAAATAGCACATAATACCATTCCTTTCAGGCAAACAAATAACCCGCTTGATATTACTTCATCGGATTCATACTCTTTATCAAAGCAAAATCTTAATATTGCACTTTCGATGCAAAGGATAATGATTGGTAATACCAAATTGGCAGAAGTACTTACTATGTCCCCGATTCCATAGTCTGCTGTAGATAAACAATTAGTATATAAAGGAACCATAAGGAATGCTATTATCTTAGGACCAAAACTACTTATCCCAAATAAAATAAAATTTTTCGATAAATATTTATATTTCTTATTCATATGAATTGCTCGTTACTCCTTGACCCAACGTCACTCTAATAAATGATGTCCTTTCTACTGAGCATAACATCACCGCAAATTGTGTTACGAAAAGACTATTCCAAAATACCGATTGACCAAATATTGAAATGATACATGTTAAAACATAACATTTACTATATAAATCTGATTCTTTCCATATATTCCAAAAAAGTTTCAAATATAAAAGCAATCCAAATACACCGTAAATTAACATACAATTTCCAATAGCATTAACAAAGCCCAAATATGAAAGATTAAGACTTAATTTATATTTACTTAATGCCACTTCTCCAGAACGCATATAATTCTCTACATTCATATATGGTATTCCTAATACTTTATAGATCAAAGGCGCAGCCCAAAACAATTGAAATCCCAACACAAGCCTAACTGAATTAGATGTATTTGTAACCGAAATATTCATCAACTTATTTAATGCCGTTGAAAAAATACTCAAGTTTGAAAATGCTCCTATACCTATTATCAAAACACCTACTATCATTAACGAATTAAAATATTTCCCTTCGCTTCTGGCACTTACAAACGAATAAAACAGCCATATTACTCCGGTCATTAATATTCCCGTTGAAGATGTCGATAATAAAATGCTTATCGAAATAAATACCATCCAAATATGCTTTTTTCTTTTCATACACATACATAAAAGCGGTAATATCCATGTACAGTATGCTGCCGGTTCTAAAAAGAAAGAATGTGGTCTATCATAACCCAATAAATAATTTTCGCTATTTGACTGCAAAAATGGAAATATATTAATTGTAGACACTGATTGTCCCAATATATATACCTGGAAAGATTGGTAAAAAATTCCAGCCATAACAATGATTCCTATAATTTCCCAGACCCTAAATAAATTTTCCTCATCAACTTTTTTATATATACACGATAATATTAATAAGTATAAAACTCTCTCTACCCAGAGTCCTGTATTAAATCCAGTTATAAACATCCTGAAAAAATCATGCACTATCATAAATAAGAAGAAGATAAATAAAGGTTTATATAAATAAAATTCTCTATACTTTATAAAATAAATAGCTACAACAGCAATTACACAAATTAAACCTAAATGAAGACCTGCAATTTCATACTGATTGATCAGGCAAAACAATGGGATAAAAATTTCCATCAAACTTATCTTCTTTTTTCGTCTATTATTTATTCCTTCATTCATTATTTTCCCTCACATCAATAATCTTTCTAAGGCTTTGACTACGCCATGACCTCTTTGTACCAATTCACATATTTTTCAGACATAATATCAATCGAAAACATATTACCGATTTCAATAATCTCTTCATATTTCCAATTTTTATCCAATGCTATCTTTAATGTATCTGTAACTGATTCATTACTTCTATCCTTTACTTTTAACATTGCCTCCGGATAATATAAATCCTGTGTTGCATCTAAATCCTCAAAGGTAACGCATGGTACTCCATGCATATATCCCTCAACAATAGGCAAGCCAAATCCATCATTTAAACTCAAAAATAAATTTACATCACAGAATTTCCAAAAAATATCCATTCGATCATTAAATCCGCCTAAAATAACATTTTTATGTAATTGATATTCCGCAATTTTTTTTCGGACTTCTCCATTATCTACTTCTCTTCCCCAAAGCACCAACAGGATATTTTCAAATACTTTTGTATTTTTTAATATTTCTACTGCTTGCATTTGATTTTTGTTTTTGGTTATATTTCCCACGAAAAAGAGAATTTTCTTACCATTTTTTTTGCTATACTGCAAATAAGCATATGTATCACTCAACTTTGGATATAAATCATTCTGCTTCAAACAATCGCTATAATATTCTTGAAACTTTTCTTGCGTTAAAGTGCCTTCTTCTCGAATAAACTTTGTATCATTTTCGTCGCTTTTTTTCGTTCCATTCGTGATAACAGTGATATTATTTGCTTTTTTTCCTAAATACTTTTCTTCTATTCTGGCTTTCATACCACTACTAATCACACTAATTGGTATATTATTTTTTTCTGCTTTTATTAAAAAATCACGTTCTATCTGCTTTTCGTATGCCGGTGCAGAAACTGAATCATTCAAACCAATTAAACCATGTAAAGTAACTGTATACCTTACTTTCATTTCCTCACAAATTCTAATATAGCTTTCTGTAATAGTTCCTATACCATGTATATGAACTATGTCCGGTTTTTCCTTTTGAATTTGTTTTCTAACATATCCGCCATCCACTTCATAAAAAACATGTCTGGCTTTATCTTTTACTGTAACACCATTCGCAAAAAATGCTTTTATTCCTATTAACCAATCCTTTAATTTTGCATTAGAAAAGAACTGTCCCCATGTATGAGAAAGGATTTTAAAATTCTTTTCATTTTTTCCCTTTGTAATAACTCGTGTTAATAAAACAACATTTTCTAATTCAGCCACTGAACTTACTATATTTTGAACCATTATTCCAAATCCAGTCTTATTTTTAGTAAATTCAATTATATTGTCATCATATATATACGGAGCAATAATCATTACTTTCATTTATATCGTCACCTAAAAAAATTTGTTTTCTGATTTCAATTCATAATAATGTTGTTCGTTTCTCATTTTAAATACTTTCGCCGGATGTCCTCCTGCAATTGAACATGATGGAATATCCGATACAACAACGCTTCCAGCTTGAATAATAGCCCCTTCACCAATTTTAACCCCTTGTAAAATTGTAACATTTTGCCCAAGCCAAACATTATCTTCTATCACGACATCACCGTCTATAGTCGTTTCGTCATAAGGAATAGATTTTCCCTCATAGTTATGATTAGAGGTTAATATCAATATTCCTCCTCCTGAATGAAAATTATTTCCAATAGTAACATTTCCATTTCCTGTAACTTTCATCCCATTAAAATGACAATTATCTCCGATATAAGTCTTAGATGTAAATTTACTCCAATGGTTTATATGTAATCCCTTTCCATATTGCTTGGCTGTTTTTTTACATAGATTTGTATAAAAACCTGTTCGTATTTTTTTTATAATTTTTCCTATCATACGCTTTTCTCCAATACTTCTGATAAAAGTCTATGTTCCTTATAAAGACAAACATATCCCAATTCTTTCAATTTGTTAAAATTTTCAGGATTACTCATATTATCTATTATTATTGGAATTGAATTGCATAATGCCTGATTCAATACCGTTGAATAAAGCGAAATTGCAGCACCAGATTGTAATAAAGATTGCTCTATCGAAGTTTGGGTTGTATCCTCTACATCTGCAAAAGTAAATATCTTTTTAACAATATCCATATTAGAATATCTCGGATGTGGACGTATTGAAATTTTATTTCCACTCTTATATAACTGTTCCAATATTTTTGATATTTCCTTTAATACCTCTTCCGATTCTGCACCTAAATAATATGTATAATCATATTTCTGTGTTCTGATCAGCTCTCCATCGAATTTCAAAGAAGCCGGAACTTCAACAACAAACTGATTTTTATCTGCCTTCATAGAAGCTAATATTTTTCCATAGTATTCATCCCAAATATAGCATTCATCAAATTTAAAGAACGAATCTCTCATATAGTACATTTTTTCTCCATGCATGACATCTATATGCTTGATATTTCTTTGTTTACAGTAAGCTGTCAGTACTGAAGACGTAAAAGAGTATTCCGCACAAACCGCTATTGCTTCAGGTGAATATTCTTCAATGGCAAAACTATATCTTCCAATTTTAATCAAACATTTTAAAATAAACTGCCAAGAAAATGGATATCTACATATTATTCCTTTTATAAACTTTTTATCTTTTGCAGTTAATAAAGTTCCTTCTACCGGATTACTTTCAATTGCTTTATACCTTTTTTTCAAAGACTTTGGCAAAATGTTTTCCGGTTTACCATCTCTAAAAAATACCAAGTTTTTATGCTCTAGCCGATTCACCTGAACCTTTTTTCCATATTTGAACCAGTAGAGAATCGCCACTGGAAATGAAACCAGATTTAACAAAAAAGTGATTCCTTTTCCATTAAACTGCATCTGACACTTATACTGAAAATACGATCTTTCAATCTCATCTCGTGGATTTCCTAATTTAGCAATGTATTTTTTTTGTTTACTGACATCATATGAGAATAATGCGTCTTGCCTTCTTTCCAAAAGAACAGCCATTTTACGCAGCATATCATTCAAACCCATAATTAACTCACCTTTTTAACGTACCGCACCTTTTTCCAGCATCCATAAATTAAATTTTGTAAAGTCAAAAATAACGATGCAATACTATTCTTATTATCTGCTTCCTTGAATAACTTATAGTGCCACTTTACTAATTTTAAATAGCCATGATTAGATATTGATCCTGACCGTTTTCTATACTGTGCCAGCACTTTATCATAATGATAACAGTTTGCCTTTTTGATTACTTTCAGCCACATGGCATAATCGTTATTCTTTTTAATATCTGCAATCTGTATTTTGCCAATCTTCTCCGCATCATACATTACGGTCAAACACCCCGGCCAACAATAACGATACATTCCCATTTTCGTAATCTTCTTAGGTCCGGTTACTTTCACTCCATTCGTCACATTATTTTCATCAATTTCTTCATAACTAGTATATGAAAAAGAGTATTTATTTTTTTTCATATACTTTATTTGTTCTTCCAGCTTAGTCGGATACCATAAATCATCACTGTCCAAAAATGCAATCCACTTACCCTTTGCATTTTTTAATGCTTTATTTCTTGATACAGCAGCACCAGAATTTTTTTTGTTTTTTAAATAAATAATTCGGTCATCATCATACTTCGATACAATCTCATCTGTATTATCAGTTGAACAATCATCAACTATCAACAGTTCCCAATTTTTGTATGTTTGCTCTAATACAGATTCTATTGTCTTACTAATAAATTTCGCAGTATTATATGAGGGCATTATTATTGAAACTAACTCGTTCATTACTTCAATCCTTTTAGTAGTTCTTTTGCTTCGTTCTGTTTTTTATCGTATTCTTCTTTACTTATCTGTTTTGTTTGGAGAAGATAATCCCCATAATCTGCAGCAGTTACACTACCTTCTTCTGTAATTCCCTCCTGCTTAATAAATGCTTTTTCAACAGTTTTAAAAAGAATTTTTAAATCACGCCTAAAAGAAACATGTTCTATATACTCCAAGTCATACTGCAATTTTCTATCCCATGAAATTGCATTTCTGCCACTTATCTGTGCAAGCCCAGACAATCCAGGTTTTGCAGTATGACGCATTCTTTGTTCTTCTGACATAAACACCATATCTCGAACTAACTGCGGACGTGGCCCTATCAGTGTCATCGTGCCATTTAAAATGCAAAATGCTTCTGGCAGTTCATCCAAAGAGGTAGATCTAAGCCATGCACCAAATTTTGTCAGACGCACTTCATCGGGCAGCAAGTTTCCCTCTGCATCTTTCTTATCTGTCATAGTCCGAAATTTATACATTTTAAAAATTCGTTCTTTTCCCGTTTTCGGATCAATCAGTCCAGGTCTATATTGAGTAAACAACACTGGACTTCCCAGTTTGATTCGAACCAGCAGAGCGATGATTGCATACAGCCAACAGAATACAATAATTGCCAATCCAGAGCAAAAAATATCAATCGCTCTTTTTATGTATCTTTCGTAAAATCCCATTTTACGGTACAATTTATGATTTTTTTCTTTCTTCATAAATCTCTCCTAAAACACTTCCTTATTCAAAGCAAGCCTTTATTACTTTAATAATTCTATCCTGCTGCTCTGCTGTCATTTTATTGTCACTTGGCAGACATAATCCTCTTGTAAAAATATCCATACCTACATCAGCTACTCCGCCTGCAATATACGCATTTGATCTGGCACGTCCGTTTCCATCTCTGACAACAAATGGATTCAAACGATAAATCGGCTGCATATGCATTGGTTTCCAAATTGGACGCCCCTCAGCATTAATAGATGCAATTGCTTCCAGAATCTCTGTCGGGCAAGACTTTCCTGTTTCTTTTACATAGCACACATCCTGCTCGCCACGAACCTGTTTGCACATGGCTTCCTTATTAATAATCAGACAAGACAGCCAATAGTTTGGTTCAGAATTTTCCAAATCCATCGGATTCATAGATACTGGCAGTCCTTTTAATCCCTCTTTATATCTCTCATAAATTGCTTTCTTCTGTGCAATATGTTCGTTCAAATAAGGGAACTGACCACGCACTACACCAGCAACTACATTACTCATACGATAGTTGTATCCAAGTTCTTCATGCTGATACCATGCAGCATTTTCTCTTGCCTGTGTAGACCATTTACGAACTTTATTTGCAGCCTCCTCATCGTCTGTCAGGAAGCAACCACCAGCACTTCCAGTAATAATCTTATTTCCATTGAAAGAAATAGTATTATACTTTCCAAATGTACCAGTCTGTACCCCTTTATATGTAGCACCCATAGATTCTGCTGCATCTTCTACTAAAATGGCACCATGCTTTTTAATGATTGCATTTAACTCATCTACTTTACCCGGAGTTCCATAAAGGTGCGCAACAACCACAACCTTTGTATCCGGATAAATTTCAAATGCTTTTTCTAATGCAACCGGATCCATATTCCAGGTATCATACTCTGTATCAATAAATACTGGCTCTCCACCTTCATAAACTACCGGATTTACGGTTGCATCAAATGTCATATCAGAGCAGAATACTTTCTTTCCCTCTAATGCACCATGCCCAACTTTTGGCATACCATATGCTTCAATACCCGCCAGTTTCATTGCCAGATGCAAGGACGCTGTTCCTGCTGATAATGCAACTGCGTATTTGCAGCCGATATATTCACATGCCATTCTTTCTACTTCATTGATATTCTTACCAACTGTGGACATCCAGTTTGTTTCATACGCTTCTTTCACATATTCAATTTCCGGACCATGCATGGTTGGGCTGCTCAACCATACTTTAGACTCAAATTTTTCAAATTTATTATTTACTTTAAACATAACTTTCTACCTCTTTTCGCCTAATCTCATTTTTTCAGAATGTATTAACTTGTTATTAAGCAATCTCTTTATTTACGTCTTCCGGTCTTTTAAATGTTGGAACAACACTTCGGAGAGCTTCTTTTGCAATCAGATCATCACCTGTATCACATGCATCTCTAAGTACATTAATCTTTTTATAGATTTCTTCTTTACTCAGTGCATTATCTCTTTCAATGAAAATCATACTGTTGTCTGTTTTATCGAGTTCTTCTGTCTTAACTAACAGTTCCTCATACAACTTTTCTCCTGGCCTTAATCCAGTTTCAACAATTTCTATTCCCTGTACACCGGACAGACGAATCATATTTTCTGCCAGATCCATAATCTTTACCGGCTGTCCCATATCCAGAACGAACAGCTCTCCATTATTGGCAATTGCACCGCTCTGAAGTACAAGCTGTGATGCTTCCGGAATTGTCATAAAATATCTGATGATTCGTTTATCTGTAACTGTAACCGGTCCGCCATTAGCGATCTGGCGTTTAAATAACGGAATAACTGATCCGGCACTGCCAAGTACATTTCCAAAACGTGTTGCACTATATTTTACTTTTCCGTGTGTACTTGCACTCTGGACAATCATCTCGCACATTCTCTTAGTTGCGCCCATAACATTTGTAGGATTAACTGCTTTATCTGTTGATACCATCATAAAGCGTTCTGCACCATACTCCTCACAAAGCTCCACCAGATTCTGTGTACCAAATACATTGTTGTAAATAGCTTCTACACAGTTATGCTCCATCAAAGGAACATGCTTATGAGCGGCTGCATTGATAATGATCTGCGGATGATATTTTTCAAATACTTTTTCCAGTGCTTTTCTATGAGTAATAGAGCAAATTTCAATCTGTAAATCCAGTTTATTTCCATAGGCAATCTTCAATTCCTGCTGAACATCATATGCACCATTCTCATAAATATCTAAGATAATGATTTTCTTCGGATTCATCTTTGCCAACTGTCTGCAAAGTTCTGATCCAATGGAACCGCCACCGCCAGTAATAAGTACTATCTTGTCTTTGTAGTAAGCATTTGTTCTTTCGTCAGAAACTACTAATGGTTTTCTAAACAGAAGTTCTTCAATATCAAATTCTCTAAGATGCCTCTTTCCACCTGCAGTATACATGGTCGGATAATCATAAACTTTCAACTTATATCCTGCATTTTTGTAATATTCATAAAGAGCTTTTTTCTTATCTGCATCCATTGATGGGATTGCAAAAATAATCTCCTGTACTTCAAACTCCCCTAATTTCTGAAAAGTAGCTTCATCTTCTGACCATACCGGGATACCATGTATTTCACGTCCAACTTTTTCTTTATTGACATCAATGAACCCTCTCGGTATATATGCCGCCTCTGAGTTATTTAAAAGATCTTCTGCAAGACCGACGCCAACTCGTCCGGCACCTATAATAGCAACTTTAATTTTCTGTACTTCCTTTTCATTTCCAGCTTCCATACCGGAAAACAGACGTAATAATATAGAAAGAATTTTTCCTCCAACTGTTTTCTGATTTCCGCATTTATATGCGTAGCGATACATCATACGCAATGCTAAAGCACCTAACAGATTCAAACTTGCTAAAGAAAGCATTCTGGCAAATGTAATTTTTTGAACTGGAAGCATAAGTTCCAGACACAGATACACTATAAAAGCGATAGTGTCGGTAAATAACAGACGGATATAGCACTGGATTCCACCATATCTCCATACCTGTCCATAGATTTTACCCAAAAGACGTGCTGCAAAAATACACAGTGCAGATAAGCATACTTGTTGAAGTATCCCCGTAGACGATAACTTATCCATTCCACCATAAATAACCAGTAGTATAATTGCTACTACTGCATATACGATCAGGTCATACCCGACCAACATCCATCGTATATTCGGCGTACTATTCTGTTGTGTACGTTTTAATTCCCTGTTATTTTCATTCGTTTTATTCATTGTGTACCCCCCCCCCACGAAAATCGGGAAGGTTTCATCCTTTCATATATTAATTTTCATTTATCTTCTTTACTGTTTCTCCAGTGGTGTAAATAAAACTGTTCCCTGTTCTGTTTCAGTTCCTATATTTAATGCACTGGTGCTTTTTACAATTGTTCCAGACTTCAATGTGCAGCCATCTCCAACTAGACAATATGGCTCTATCACAGAATTAGCTCCAATTACTGCTGCCTGCCCAATAGTATTTCCACAGCCGACAACAGCTCTTGGTTCAACAATACAGCCAGGCATTAAATTAGCTGATGGAGAAATAGTAGAATCCATATGAAATAAAACTGGAATATTGTAAAGTGCCTCCAATTTCTTGTTCCACTCAAGCCTTTCTACTCCATCGTCACATGCAGCTATTGCACAGTTATATTCCGGATAAAAACTTTCCACATCCTCCAGTTTTCCAATAGCTCCTTCTCTGTCATTATCTACAAAAGCGATTTCCTCAAAGCAACCCATTGACTCTGCTATCTCTTTTACATAATCTCCATATCTTTTAGAGGCTACAATTAATAATTTTCTTCCCATTTTCAACACACTCCTCATAATTATTTGTTTTTATTAGGTAAGTTCTTTAACACGACGACTAGCCTGTGAATGTTCTTTTTAAAGAGCATCCGCAGGCTAGGTCAAACCTCCTTATCATAATTTTTCAGCTTACAGTGTGGGTCAAAATAAGCATCCAAGAAACCATTCTTTTATATTTGTTCCCCCGCTCAATCGACACAACACAAAGAAAAATTATCATAACAAAATTCGACTAAGCCAGCGAAACCCCTGTAAAATCAAGGTTTTTCTTGGTTGTTCCTATTATACCGCTATCTCCTTTGGCTATATTAAATGCTTCTGGCAATTCGTCTAAGCTAGTTGCTCTAAGTATTTTTCCAAATTGGGTAAGCCTTTCACTATCCGGCAATAAATTTCCGCTTTCATCTTTTTCATCTGTCATTGTTCTAAACTTATATAATTTAAATATTTTCTCATCTTTTCCCGGTCTATCTTGTGTAAAAATCACTGGAGAACCCAATTTCACTCTAACCAATATTGCAATTATCAGATAGAGCCATGAAAAAACTATTATTGCGATTAAACTACATATCAAATCTAATGGTCTTTTTATATATTTTTCATATGGTCCATATGGCTTATGCTTTATTTTTTCCATTATAAATTCCTCTATTTTACTCGAAGCAACTCTTAATTACTTCAATAATTCTATTCTGCTGTTCTGCTGTCATTTTATTGTCACTTGGCAGACATAATCCTCTTGTAAAAATATCCATACCTGCATCAGCTACTCCACCTGAAATATACGCATTTGATCTAGCACGTCCATTTCCATCTCTGACAACAAATGGATTCAAACGATAAATTGGCTGCATATGCATTGGCTTCCAAATTGGTCTTCCTTCTGCATTAATAGATGCAATCGCTTCTAAAATCTCTGTCGGACAGGACTTTCCTGTTTCTTTCACATAACATACATCCTGCTCGCCACGAACCTGCTTACACATTGCATCTTTATCAATAATCAGACAAGACAACCAGTAATTTGGTTCAGAGTTTTCCAGATCCATTGGATTCATAGATACTGGCAGCCCTTTTAATCCTTCTTTATATCGCTCATAAATTGCTTTCTTCTGTGCAATATGTTCTTTCAGGTAAGGAAACTGTCCACGAACAACACCAGCAACCACATTACTCATACGATAGTTATATCCCAGTTCTTCATGCTGATACCATGCTGCATTTTCTCTTGCCTGAGTAGACCACTTACGCACTTTGTTTGCTGCTTCTTCATCATCAGTCAGGAAGCATCCACCTGAGCTTCCTGTAATGATTTTATTTCCATTAAAAGAAATCGTATTGTATTTTCCAAATGTTCCCGTCTGAACACCTTTATATGTAGCTCCCATAGATTCAGCAGCGTCTTCAACAAGAATTGCTCCATGTTTTTTTATGATAGAGTTCAACTCATTAATCTTTCCCGGTGTACCATAAAGATGAGCTATTACTACTACTTTTGTATCTGGATAAATTTCAAAAGCCTTTTCCAAAGCTACCGGATCCATATTCCATGTATCGTATTCTGTGTCAATGAATACCGGTTCCCCACCTTCATACACAATCGGATTAACAGTCGCATCAAATGTCATATCTGAACAGAACACTTTTTTACCTTCTAATGCACCATGCCCTACCTTTGGCATTCCATACGCCTTAATTCCTGCTAACTTCATAGATAAGTGTAAAGATGCTGTTCCGGCTGACAATGCAACCGCATGTTTGCAACCAATGTATTCACAGGCAAGTCTTTCAACTTCATTGATATTTTTTCCAACTGTTGACATCCAGTTTGTTTCATATGCTTCTTTTACATATTCAATCTCCGGGCCATGCATAGTCGGACTACTTAACCAAACCTTTGATTCAAATTTTTCAAAATTATTGTTCTCTTTAAACATATGTAATTACCTCTTTTATATCGTTCTATGTTGTGGCTATTCTTTATGCAATCTCTTTATTTACCTCTTCCGGTGTCTTGAATGTTGGAACAACACTTCGGAGAGCTTCTTTTGCAATCAGATCATCTCCTGTATCGCAGGCAGTTCTAAGAGTTTGGATTTTTCTATTTATTTCTTTCTCACTTACTGGTGTATCTCTTTCTATAAAGATCATGCTGTTGTCTGTCTTATCCAGTTCTTCTGTCTTAACTAACAATTCCTCATATAACTTTTCTCCCGGTCTTAATCCCGTTTCAATAATTTCAATTCCCTGAACGCCAGATAAACGAATCATATTCTCTGCCAGATCCATAATCTTAACAGGCTGTCCCATATCCAGAACAAATAATTCTCCATTATTCGCAATCGCCCCACTCTGAAGAACGAGCTGTGAAGCCTCCGGAATTGTCATAAAGTATCTGATAATTCTCTTATCTGTGACAGTAACCGGACCGCCGTTAGCAATCTGACGCTTAAACAACGGAATAACCGATCCTGCACTACCCAGTACATTTCCAAATCGTGTAGCACTGTATTTTACTTTTCCATGTGTGCTTGCACTCTGCACGATCATTTCACACATTCTCTTTGTCGCACCCATAACGTTGGTTGGATTGACTGCTTTATCTGTGGATACCATCATAAAGCGTTCTGCTCCATATTCTTCGCAAAGCTCTACCAGATTCTGTGTACCAAATACATTGTTATAAATAGCTTCTACACAGTTATGCTCCATCAGCGGAACATGTTTATGAGCTGCTGCATTGATAATGATCTGCGGATGGTATTTTTCAAATACTCTTTCAAGTGCTTTTCTATGAGTAATAGAACAAATTTCAATCTGTAAATCTAAGCTATTCCCATACGCTATTTTCAATTCCTGCTGAACGTCATAAGCACCATTTTCATAAATATCAAGGATAATAATTTTCTTCGGTTGCATCTTTGCCAACTGTCTGCACAGTTCAGAACCAATAGAGCCACCTCCACCAGTGATCAGCACAATTTTGTCCTTGTAGTATGCATTTGTTCTTTCATCCGAAACTACCAGTGGTTTTCTGAATAAAAGTTCTTCAATATCAAATTCTCTAAGATGTCTTTTTCCTCCTGCGGCATATACAGTTGGGTAATCATATACTTTCAATTTATATCCTGCATCTTTGTAATAATCATAAAGTGCCTTCTTTTTCTTAGCGTCCATTGATGGGATTGCAAAGATGATTTCCTGTACCTCAAATTCTCCCAAACGCTTAAATGTTGCTTCATCTTCAGACCATACAGGAATACCATGTATATCTCGTCCAACTTTTTCTCTATTAATGTCAATGAAGCATCTTGGTATATATGCTGCTTCAGCATTATTCAAAAGTTCTTCTGCCAGACTTACACCAACTCGTCCAGCACCGATAATTGCAACTTTGATTTTCTGAACTTCTTTTTCATTTCCTGCTTCTATGCCAGAAAACATATGTAATAATGTAGAAAGAATTTTTCCTCTTGTAGTTTCCTGATTTCCGCACTTATATGCGTAGCGATACATCATACGAAGTGCTAACGCTCCTAAAAGGTTCAAACTGACAATTGAAAGCATTCTGGCAAATGTAATTTTTTGAACTGGAAGCAGGAGTTCCAAACCCAAATACGCTACAAAAGCGATAGAATCAGTAAACAACAAGCGGATATAGCACTGAATTCCACCATATCTCCATACTTGTCCATAAATTTTACCCAAAAGACGTGCTGCAAAAATACACAGGACAGATAAACCAACTTGCTGAAAAATTCCAACAGGCGATAATTTATCCATTCCTCCATATAAGACTAAAAGAATTATTGCTACTACTGCATATACAACCAAGTCGTACCCGACAAGCATCCATCGTATATTCGGCGTACTTTGGTTTGTACGGTTCATATCCATATTTTTTTCATTTGATTGACTATTCATTGTGTACCCCCCCCCACGAAAATCGGGGAGGTTTTCATCCTTTCACTTTTTTATTTTTTCACTGTTTACTGTTTACTTGTAAGTGGCGTGAACAAAACAGTTCCCTGCTCTGTTTCAGTTCCAATTTGAAGTACGCTTGTTGATTTCACAATCGTTCCAGATTTTAATGTACAGCTATCTCCAATAAAGCTATATGGCTCCACTACTGTATTAGCACCAACAACTGTTGCCTGACCGATAGTGCTTCCACAACCAACAACTGCTTTCGGCTCAACAATGCAACCAGGCATTAAGTTAGCTGATGGAGAAATTGTAGAATCCATATGGGCTAAAACCGGAATATTATAAAGTGCTTCTAATTTCTTGTTCCATTCAAGTCTTTTTGCACCGTCATCACATGCAGCTATTGCACAGTTATATTCTGGATAAAAAGTTTCTACTTCTTCCAGTTTTCCAATAGCACCTTCTCTGTCATTATCTACAAAGGAGATTTCTTCAAAGCAACCCATTGACTCTGCTATCTCTTTCACATAATCTCCATATCTTTTAGAGGCTACAATTAATAATTTTCTTCCCATTTTCAATACACTCCTCATAATTATTTATTTTTATTAGGTAAGTTCTTCAACACGACGACTAGCCTGTGAATGTTCTTATTAAAAAGATCATTCGCAGGCTAGGTCAAACCTCCTTATCATAATTTTTCAGCTTATAGTGTGGGTCAAAATAAGCATCCAAGAAACCATTCACTTTCGCAGTTTCGTAACTTACTCGACACAACCATACAGAAAAATTATCATAACAAAATTCGACTAAGCCAGCGAAACCCTTGTAAAATCAAGGTTTTTCTTGGTTGTTCCTATTATACCGCTATCTCCTCTCCGCATATCAATGATTACAGCCCAGACTCAATCTCCAAGAGTCTGAGCCGTTTTTCCTTATAAAACTCTACTAATCGTCCTCAGCAGTGTGAGTCACACTACCGCTATGTCTTTGAACTGATGCAATAAACATTTCTGCGACAAATCATTGCCACAGTAGTTCCTGTCTTTAGTCTTGATGGCACTATCACCTGCCACTGTAAGCGGTGTCTTTAGTCCTGATATACTCATTCACGCCACGGTAGCTCATGTGTTTATTCTAGGTTCCACTCATCCACGCCACCGTAACTCCCTTGTTTATGCCGGATTACCCTACATGAATGAGTATCTCTGCGACCATGAGATTCTCACAGCCGCCTTGTTATCTCCAAGACCGGGATGAAATCACAGGTGATGTTATCATTGCTCAGTTCCGAAACCGCTATGTGAGAGTCACCGCAATGTCGGTACATCCTCTCGCAGTGCAGTCTGCCGGTTTTCTAACACCACGCCACCGTAAGAGGTGTATTTATGCCCGATTCCACTCTGGATTTTCTTCCAATTTTTAGCAACCAAAAGTGAACAAAAACATCGTTATTTAGTGCTTTTCGCCACTCACCGCCGTGGTTTGAACCTCAGAAATTCCCTCGGTACTTTCAGGCATAAACAGGATCTATACTTCTTTAAAGCGTTTACAGTATACCATCCTTTTTTTGACATTACAAGTACCATTTCGACAAAGCTCTTTTGTTACTTACTTTCTTTGTCCATTTTTCCAAGAGCATTTACCTGCCCTTCTTCCACGCCTTCTGTACTTTCCGGCATGAATAAAATCTTCACAGTTGCAAACATAATCATCAGATCCTCCAGCAAGCTGGGGTGGCTGATATACATCAGGTCCATAAGCAGCTTATCGTAAGGTGTGGTGTTATATTTGCCATATACCTGTGCGTATCCCGTAAGTCCTGCCTTTGCCTGTAAGCGAAGATGGAACTCAGGCATAACCTTCTCGTAATCTGCAGCAATAGATGGTCTCTCCGGTCTTGGACCAACAATGGTCATATCACCTTTTAAAATATTAAGAAGCTGCGGCAATTCATCAATCCTGCACTTTCTGATAATACGGCCAACCGGAGTAATTCTGGGATCATTTTCCCCGCTTGACAGTCTGGCCACTCCATCCTTCTCAGCGTTTACCTTCATGGAACGAAATTTTAGTACACCAAATTCATTTCCATCTTTGGTAAGTCTTGTCTGTTTATAAAACACAGGTCCTTTGTCATAGGCCTTAATTGCAATAGCTGTAATAACCATAATCGGAGACAAGACAACAGTTGCTACTCCTGCCATCATCAAATCAATCAGCCTTTTAAAAAACAGATATTCCGGTGTAGGTTCATATCTGCCAACCCGCAGCATAGGTAAATGAAACAGATGCACCTGCTGTGCACCACTCATAAGCACATCGCCAACTCGCGGAACCACATACACCCTCACATCCTGCTCAATGCAATACTTCAAAATAATATTTCTGTCGTGACTATGTATACCACTAAGAAAAACTGTATCCACCTTATTCAGCTTTTCAAGATTTTCCAGACATTCTTTCACCTGTATAATCTCTTCTATCTGAAATTTACGTTCCAAATCATACTGATTAATCAAGCTTTCCATTCCCTCTCTGACATCATAGACAATCATAGTTTTGCGCGGTGGAAATGATCTAAAATACCAGTGATGGGCTGTATAACACCACAAAGCAGACAAAAGAATTTGTCCACCGATTGCCAGAATGCCCGGTATCAGATTGGGAAATCCCTTTACCAGTAAAGCAATTACCAGATAACTAATTCCATCTGTAACCAGTGCTGCTAATACCTGACTATACACCATTTCCGATATCCGATTCACCGAAACCAGAAATCCATTATATACTCTGGCAAACAGAAAGTATACCACCATATACAAGGTAATCATCAAAAGATTACCGCGCCTGTAAAAGGAAGACTGCATCTGTCTTGAATAATAGCCATACCAGCAACAGGCAAAAGGAAATGTCAGACAGATAATATTCAGTACTTTTACCAGACGAAGGGGAATATCATGAACCAGAATTTTCGTTGTTTTATTTTCAATCTTCACACATAAGCTCCTCTTTTGATTTTCTGCATATACATATTCATGAA
>NZ_JAOQJM010000011.1:0-12420 GCF_025566865.1 Blautia acetigignens | reverse complement strand
TCCTCGCTGGCAGTCTCATCCTCTACAGTCCAGCCTGTGCGAACCTCTTCTTCATCATCCTCTGTCTCTTCCTCATCTTCTTTGCTGTTTGGTAATGCAAAATACAGCTCTGGTTCATAGATATATTCAGCCTCTCCGGTTACCGGGTTGATCTGCATCAGGAAGCTTCCCGGGATTGTAAATGGCTCAAGCTCTGTGAGAAGAGATGGATCTGCTTCTGCAGAAGCAGTGTCATAATCAGGATTTACACTCTGTACCAGCTTCTGCCAGTCTGTAGCCGCCAGATCACGGTTTACTTCTGCTTCCAGGCTTCCATCCATATCATAGAGATAATCCTCGCCCTGCTTGATTGCAAGATCTGCAAAGCTCATTGCTGTGCTGTAGTCAGCTGCGTTGATAGTCACGCCATCAGCCACCTGGATTGCAGTTGTGTCCTCTGTGGTGAGGATATTTAATACATCTGCAAGGTTAACACCCTTTGTCTCATCCTTAAGCTGAGTAACAGCCTCTGTTACCTTTTCATTCTCGTATTTCTCAGGATCGGTGTCTTTTACAACAACTGGAACGGTTTTCAGAACTGCAACTGGTCCTAAGGTAGGGAATGTAGCGGTAATTTCTCCAGTTGCACTATTGAATTCTTCGGGTGCAATAAAATATACCTTTCCAGTGGTTGGATCAATCTGCATCAGAAGAATATCTTTCTTATTCATATCCTTTACAGCCTCTACCGTAATAGTTGCTGTAATTTCTCCTGTAGTTTCATAGATTGTCTTACCATTTTCTTCGATAACAAGATCTATAAACGGAGTAACCATTTCATATAAAGATGGATTTACAACTGTTCCACTTGTAGTTTTAATTTCTTCTGTCTTGGTATCTACACCCAGATCAGTAAGAATTTCTTTTACTGTAGTGATAGTATTATCATCATTTGCTTTCTTTACTGCTTCTGCAACCGTTGGATTCTTATATGCACTGATATCCACATTCTTCACGGCCAGTATTTGTCCTGCTGTCAGGTTACCGCTGACTACCTTCGGTGCCTCCGGGATAATCTGTGAAATACTCTTTGCTGCCCATACGCTGGTGCTCATCATACCTACTGTAAGGACTGCGATTAATGCTGCTATTGTTTTACGTTTCATTGGTCTGTCCCTCCTTGGAATTATACTTCTTCATAAAAGAGTTCTATAATCTTCTCCTGCAGTTCCTCTTCATCGGGAATGAACTCATCATGGAGCTCGCCTTCCTGATCCTTTCCGGGAATGGAATCATAATTCTCTTCTGAAAAGTCCAGGTTCTTTATAAGAGTAACCAGGTCGAGATATTTATTTCTGGTAATGCTGGTCTGAAGGTAGTCCTCCATGTCGCCAAGCTCATCCCATTTGTCATCAAGAGTGCCTGTAGACATCTGCTTCAGCTGATTCACAAAAGCAGTTATAAAGCTCTTCTGGCGCTCCATTCTGCCCTCATTACTGAAAGCGTCCTCTGTATCTCGGTATTGGAGATATGGAGTTACATTGTTATCAGTCAGGGTCACCTGATTTCCCTGATATAATTCTGAATACTGCTCTGCGAGATCATTATTGGGAACTGTCACTGTAACACCATCTGCCAGATCATTTATGTATGGCATAGATGCCTGACTGGTTACCACATAATCTCCTATGGTAATCCCTCCAAGAAGCAGGGAAACGGCTTCCATCAGGTTCTCACAGCTGACCTTGCCACCATTTCCATAGGCATATGCATAACCGATGTGGGTGGTGTAAAGTCCGTTGTCATTTCCATTCAGGGAATATCTTCGAACCTGGGTCATGGTATCTCTGTTAATTGGAAGAATAGTAATCTTCTGTTTCTGTTTATCCATAACAACAAGTGCTATGCTGTCTGCCCTGCCCTTATTGCCATATTGCTTACTCTCTGTGAGAACATCCTCCTCGTCTATACCGGCGTAAAGGATGGTTCTTACCAGGGGATTATATCGGTATTTCTTCCCCTTATAGGTAAGCTCCCGGTAGCTGTTTCCCACATCATGGGAATTGCCTGCTGTAATCTGCATGGACTCCTGCTTCTGCAGCTGCTGTCGGATCAGAAGCCCAATGCCTCCTGCAGCTACCACGCATACTGCTGCGGTGGCAGCAATCTGTCTCTTATGCTTCAGAATCCAATGCCGGATCCGCCGGTACAGTGGTTTCTTCCTTCTGTGGTGATGGGAATGGGATTGCCTACCTCCGGTGCTTTCGCTTACGTTTCTTCTTTCCATTGGTATCCTCTCCCTGACCAGCTTCCTTCTCGGAACCATAGTGACCATAACCATAGTGGCCATAGCCATAGCCGTAGCCATAACGACCGCCTTCTGCGCCAGCCTTATTCAGCACTACGCCAAGAATCTTAATGCCGGCATACAGAAGCTGCTGCTTAGCCTTCTCAGCCTGAGCGCGCTCTGTGTTACCGCTCTCTACTACAAGAATGGTGCCGTCGCACTGCTTGGCAACCAGAAGTCCATCTACCACCAGGTTCACTGGCGGTGTGTCTAAAATCACATATTCATAATTGTGTCTGCCAAAGGACATCAGATCTCCAAACAGGCTGCCGGAAATCAGCTCACTGGGATTCGGTGCCACAGCACCTGCAAACACCATATCCATCCATTTATCGTCTGTATGGTAAACAATCTCCTCCAGCTGGGATTTCCCGCAGAGGTACTCACTAAGTCCCTTGTATTCGCCCTCGATCTGATAACGCTCCTGAATCTTGGAATTACGGATGTCGCAGTCCAGATACAGAACCTTCTTATCTAGCGCTGCCATGCTCTTGGCAAGACGGAATGCAGTGGAGGATTTGCCCTCATGTGCTCCTGCACTGGTAACTGCAATTGCCTTCAGGCGATAACCACTCATCTGGATATTGCCTCGAAGAATATTAATTGCCTCATTTACACGGAACGGAAGCTTGGGCAATACAGGCTTTACAACCTTATCCGGACGCACAGTCCATGGCTCATCCATGCTGCCGTTATTCATCAGATCCTGAAAAAGGGCTTCTACTGTCGTATCTCTTTCCATAATCAGTCTTTCCCTTCTTCATAGTATGGTACTACGGACAGCACAGGCAGCCGCAGATATTTAGCAATGTCGTCCTCAGATTTCAGTGTGGTATCTAAGAGGAACCTTACTGTGATCAGTGCACATGCAAGAACAAGACCCAGCATACCACCAAGCATCAGGTATTTCTTCAGTCCCGGGGTAGTCTCCACAACGGAATCGGATTCTGAATAGTCAATTACATTGGGTTCTCCGGTGCCGATTATCTGGTAAATTCTGTGGATTCCCACATTCATCAGGGAGTTGGCAATATTCCGCGCCATATCTGCATCACCGCAGTTTACTGCAATGTTGATAATATGGGAGGATTCCGGGTTGGTAATGGTGAGCAGCTTGGATAAATCCTGGAAGGTCATGTCCAGATCCTGATCCTCGATTACTTCCTTCAGCACGGAGCGACTGGTAAGAATCTTGGAATAGTCTTCAGTCAATGCGGAACTAAGCTGCATATCAGAGATTGTGATCACAGAGTCCGTATTGGTGATGAAGATGGATGCATCCGCCTGATAGGTAGGCTTCACCAGGAACTGGTGGTAGGCACCTGCCAAAAGAGCTCCCACTACAGTGAACAGCACCAGCATCTTCCAGCGTCTCAGCAGTACGTATGCAAGCTCCACCAGATCAATGGTGTCATTGCGCATGGCTGCTGCCTGGGAAGAAGGGGCTGCCTTCTTTTGTGTTTCTTTCGTCTCTTTCTCCATATGTTTCTCCTGGAATATATTATGAATATACTATAAATATCCACTTACAGGAATGATACAACCAAATCAAATCTCTGTCAAGTAAATAGCCCGAAAAAGCTAATTTTGTCACGAATGTGTATACTTATTACACAATAGAGTGGGTGGGTGGATTGATATTATACTAGCCTTGTATATATTTCCCTCGATCCACAGTTTTCTCTACTTGTTTATTTTCCCCCACAGCTCCATGTATTCTCTGAGATTAATTTTTTCTTTCTTATAATATTCTTCCAGTTTACGCCGAAAGGACTCTTTCTCCTGGATATTGTTGAAATTTCCATTTTTGATTTCCTGCTCTAATGCTTCAAATATGGTTTCATTTGTATGGCTCACATGACTTTTGGTTGTAACTTTTAATTGGAATGTTTTTCTTGACGCTGGATTCTCCTGCTGAATAAGGCGCAAATTTTTATCATAAAAACCGGTTACAAGATTGGTTTCCTCTATGATCTGCTCTGAAAATTCACTTGAAGTCGGTTGCAGTATGTTCTTCTTACAATCCTTTAAAAATCTTTGCACACCTTGATTGTTCACTTCTGTTTCCTTTTTTGATGATATATAAAGGTCCAAATTATATCGTCTTAAATAGCCGTGCTTGTAAGCTGCCACAGTATATTTTTCCAGAAAATCCCGATAAATACTATCCTTATTGAAATGTCCGGTTATTTCCAGACCATTGAACCATGCAATTGTTTTCAGATAATATTTACGTTTTTCAAATTCGCAGGTGTTTAAAATCGCCAGCTTCTCAAGGGTCAGCTGTTCCTTGTTATCATCAAGCTCCTTATAAAAATCCAAGGCCTTGTCCATAATATCATCCTTATCATATTGTAGGTGATGTTTTGAAAAATATATCCACAGTGCCCGGAATAATATGCAAAAATCATCTGTTACCAAATTAAATACGGTATGATTGTCTTTATAAAAATTGCTTTGAAACAGCTTTTGCCGAAAATCCTTCCACGCTTCTTCCCATTGAGTCTTCTCCTTCAATAGAACATCTTTCAGAAAGGTAACTGCCACGGCCTCTGCATTTGTATACTCAGACTTTCCATTCTGATGCAGATTCAGAATCAGACGGCTGATTTTCTCATTATATTCAATATCTGCAATGTCTCTTAATTCCTGATTCAGTGCAATTTCAGACGCTTTTTCACGCAGTCTATCGTTCTCTCTGTTTTTCTCCTGTTCTTTTTCCTGTTCCTGTTTTTTCTGCGCAAACTCAAGCTTGTACCCAAGGAGAAGCATCAGTGCAAGCTTATCCAGATTTTCTCCTGTGTTCTTACCGCCTTCTTCAAAAAACATTTCTTTTATTTTTCCCGTGGTTATTGCTTCTTTATCTATTTCTGTTCCCGGCTTTTTCTCCTTCGTCAGTCGGTGCCTTGCAATCAGTTCCATGATCGTTATCTGTTCTTCCTTATTGTTCTCAGAATTGTTGTAGACAAAAGTCATTTCCTCCAACAAGCTTTTCTGAAAGGGCAGCTCCTGGTACAGGTCGTCAAAGAAATGCTTCATAAAAAAGAATGCAATAACCGTGTTACGATTTTCTTTATTCGAAAACTCCGGCTGCTGCATAATCGTATTAACTTCTGTCACAAATGCCTTCAGCTTTCTCGGAGTAACATTTTCCACTCTATATTCAAGTTGCAGTGGTAAATTGAATTCTCTTCCAAAATAATAGTCAACAATAGGAGCTTCGAATAAGAGACGGAAATCTCCCCAGTTCAGTCCTGCACACACATGCTTCAGTTCTTCCAACGCTTCTATTACAATGTCTTTTACAGAAATTTCTGTCAGGTTGATAATGTATGGAATATATTTTTCCAGATAATCCCGGTTGAAATCCAGATCTGCCATTTTCCCCAGATCAAATTGGTAGATTACCTTTACGTTGTGGGAGATCATTTTCTGGGTGAGGTCGAACAGACGGGCAATCTGATCACGATTTTCTCCGGAAATACGGTCAATGTCCTCGTAGACCAAGAGGACTTTGTGGTCCAGCTTATCCAGATCCTGGCAGAAGCCCTGGAATTCGGTTACCTGGTCGTTTTCACCTGTGCCCAAAATGGAATTGAATTGTTTTCCCCAGGCATTTTCAGACAGCGCACGCTGCAGCTTTCTGGAATATCTGGGGTAAATGCGGTTGGCACGAAGGACTTCTTCCAATTGCTGAAACAGGTAGGAATCTATGGCGGACATGTTGCAGGTCAGAGGCTCTACCTTGATTACTTCGTATTTGTCCTGATTTCGTTCTATGTACTGGTCTGCCAGAAAGGTTTTGCCGCTGCCCCAGGTGCCGTTTATGCCAACTGCGTCTACCTCAGATAAATAGAGGGAAAGCCGCTCCAGGTCGCTTTCACGGGTCGGAAAAAGCTTCATGGAAGCGGAGGTCTCATAGAATCTCTGTTGCTCTTTTTGCGATTTCATCTGAAGAAGCCAGAAGATAATATATTCAGCAATGCAGGCTTCCAAAAGCAGGAATCGAAACAAGGATTTGTTGTTCCACATATCTGCCATGGTGCAGCCATTGGCAAGCTTAGATATAAGGAAGCCTATAGCTGCAAAAGCTCCGGCTGTAAGAAACTCCTGGAGAATTTCAGTGTTTCGGTAGTTTCCGGCTGCAAAATACAAAATCAAAATTGCTGCTGCATAGATTCCCAGATACAGATTTGTGCTGATTTCCGGAAGGAGTATGTAAAACAGGAGGAAGCTTAAGGTGGTGACTTCCGTGATTTTTTTCAATTGAAGGAATATGTGATTTTTATTTTGCATTTAGCCGGACTCCTTTTCCTTTGTGAAATTACTCGGCATGTTTTCCGTTTCTTTCAATACTTTTCTTTTCCATTATTTTGTTCATATTTTGGAGGTGTTTCGTTATAAATCATGAGGTAACATGTCCAATCACCTGTTCCCTCAAATAAATCATTTCCGCTTCTATATCTATCATTTTGTTTTTATATAAGTGCTTTATGGCCTTTTCACAGTTCATTTTTCCCGGATATTCTAATTGCCTGCCCTGGCACCACATTTCAAATCTATGTTCAAAATCATTTTCCTTTATTCCTACCTTGTAGCAATCCTGCTGATGTAGGAAATATAGTATGTACGCTTCTTCTTTTTCAACTTCCTGTTTCGTAGATTTCTGAATAAAAAAGGCTGCAGAGATTAAAAGCTGCAGATAATTCCAAAAAGCATCTGGAATGCTGACCGCAGCAAATAGTTCCAGGCCTGCTGCAACGGCGTTTTTCAGGTTTAAGCGAACATTTCCTAATTTGTAGGAAGCAGATTCATTTCCAAGGAATATCATTCCGCTTCTTGCATCATCCGGGATTACAAGTACATGTTGATCCATAATCTGGCTTGCAGTTTCTTCACTCAGATTAAGTGTAGCTGCTTTTTCCATAAGATTGTGTTTCAGAAGATTATCATATTTTAGTGCTTCCTGCAGTGTCATACTCGTTCTCTCCTCTCATTTTTCTTCTTTTTTCTACGTGTATTATTTTATCTAATTTTCCCCGTTCCATTTTCAAAAGGACCTGTTCCTTGTATTCTTTGAAGATGTCAAGAAAATCTCTATATAAATCATTGCCTGATACTGCATCAAATTCGTATTCGTCCTTGTTTACAACTGCGAACAGGCGACGCTTTCGTTTGTCAGGAGTAGGATGGCTTGGATCATAAAATCTGGTTTTATACAAGATCCGGTCTGTATAATAGTATAAATCAAAGAAATCCATATACATCATGGGCGCCAGATAAGTATAATCTTCCAAAATGTGTTCCTTATCAGCATCCATAATAATTCTCAGAACAATGTCATAAGCCACCATATCTGCATCATATTCTTTTCTTTCGAGATGTTTTTCCGAATACTTCTTTCCGATATGTGCGAAATATGCATGTGCCATTTCATGGGCCAGACTGAAAACCAGAATCGTCCAATAGCAGCTTTCTGCAAGCTGTAAAATCTGGGTATCGTTGGACAGCAGTTTTAAAAGGGCGTTATTGGCTTCCACGCCCTGCATTTTTCCAAAGATGCAGACATCATTCAGCAAAAACAGTACATATTTAAAGTATTCACCATAAACTTCCAGATTTTCAAATTCTTTGGACCACTTAAATGCTGCTGCCAAAAACGCAATCATTGTAGATTCCAGGAGTTCGTCAATATGGATAAAGATGGGATTTACCTGATCATCGTACAGATAGCTGTTGATGCTCTGCTGGTAGTTGTTACTTAATATAATAGAGTCATCTTCATAATCGTATTCCCTTTTAAAGTATTTTTTAACCAACTCAAACATCTTTGTGAGGTTGTACTTTTCCATGTTTTCCCGGAGCTGTTCTTCTGTAAAAGCTCCGTTGAAATTTTGCAGCATTCTCTGGATACCTGTTTTATCGTTTTGTACGGATTTGTCGCCGGAGCGGTGTAGGATGTATTCGTATATCTGTGGGACCATGTACTCTTTTGTTTTGGGAAAGGATTTTTCCATTGGTAATCATCTCCTTTTTTCGGGATATAGATTATTGGACTTTCATAGTTTAGCATATTTTGAGGGATTTAGTGAAAGAATTTGAAATTTCTGCTTAATTTCGCCAGGTTTTTGTATAACAAAAAGACCACCTGTTTTTGCAGCTGGCTGATATAACTATATTGCCACGACTTGCCTTACGCAACTTTTACAATATTCATATTATTCCGTGGATGCAGTTCTCTTAAAATGTCTGCCTGTTTTTTGGCAGCTACGTGGATGTAGATCTGGGTGGTTTTAATAGAGGAATGGCCCAGAATCTGCTGTACGCAGCTTACGTCAACGCCTTCCTCTATAAGGTATGTTGCAAAGGAATGACGAAACATATGGGGAGTGATTTTTCTTTGTATTCCTGCCTTTAGTGTATATTTCTTCAGCATAAGCCGGATTGATTGTTCTGTGTAGCGCTTTCCCCTGTTGTTTATAAAAAAATAGCCGGACTTTTTTATTTCGGGCTCATTTTCTTCATAATATTTTCTTAAAATGTCCAAAACGGCTGTATTGCTGATTTGGATATATCTTTCTTTTCTGCCTTTTCCCATAATTCGTATCAGGCCAGAATTTAAATTTATATTTTCTGCCCGAATGTTGGAGATCTCATAAACTCTGGCACCTGTAGCGAAAAATACTTCGATAACTGAGGCGTCACGTAAAGTGTGCTTATATTGAATTCCTGAAAGACTGCTTATGCTGGCATATATGTAATTGAGCAGCTGCTCGATTTCTTCCCGGGGTATGATGCGCGGAAGAATGATGGTTTCTTTAAATTTTACTTTTATTTTCCGAAAAGGATTCTGCTCTACCAGTTCCTCTTCCTCTAAGTAACTGTAAAAGGCTTTTATGGAGGCGATTTTTCTTTTTATTGTTTTCTGTTTGTATTTTTTGTGTAAATCTGTGATGTACTGCTCGATGGTTTCTTTTTCTGGCTCAGCGCTTTGTACATAGGAAAAGAACTGGGTTAAATCGATTCGGTATGCTTTTATTGTTTTCGTGTCCAGTTCTTTTCTGTAGGTGCAGTATTCTAAGTATGGTTTTACTTTTTCTTGTAAGTTCATGGTGGTACCCCTTTTTCTCTTTTTGGTATCACAGTACTGGAAAAGGTGGGGTTTGTCAAAAAAGCCTTGCGAAAGTTACTTATATTCTTAGAAAGACGTACCTTGTATATTCGATAATTCTTAATTATCCATTAAATTTTATTATATATCGAACTTTAGAAAAAATAGAGGATATAAAAATGCCATTAAACAAAGAACAATTTCTCAAACAATTTACACGTCAAGCACTTGATGAAAGAATTTCTCTTTTTGTTGGTGCTGGTGCATCAATCAACGCAGGTTATCCTTCCTGGTATAGTTTGCTTAAGCCGCTTGCAAAAGAACTCGGTACACCATTAAGCGATTCAACAAATTACTATAAACTTGCCCAATATTATTCTAATAATTTTGGACAGCCAGAATTATTGAAAAGAATTAATGAAGTATTAAATAAAAATGACTGTGACAGTCCTTTAATTAATGAGCTTATAGATATTGGATTTTCAAATATATGGACAACTAATTTTGATAATGTGCTAGAAAACAACTACAAAAAGCGTAATATTTTAATTAATAAAGTATTTAGAGATTCTGATTTATCTAATGTTGAGCTTAATAAGCGAATTAATATATATAAAATGAATGGAGATATCACAAATCCTGATGGCATTGTTGCGACACAAGAAGATTATGAGAAATATTCATATAATCATCGTATGATGTTAATGTTTTTTAAAAGAGAATTAATATCAAGTACTTTTTTGTTTATTGGATATAGTTTTTCGGATTATTTAGTAATGGACTGTTTAAGCGAAATTGCAAAGTATCTTGGCAATGCAACACCTCAACATTACACAATCCTAAAAAGAGAGAAAGATAATCCATATTTTGATTATTTTATTCATGATTTAGAACTTAGATATCATATTAAAGTTTTTCTCGTAGATGAATACGACGAGATACTTTTTGTATTGAAAGAATTAAATGAAAGAATACGGAATAAGAAAGTATTTATTTCTGGTGCATTTCGCTCATTTAATCAAGAAGTGGTAAAATATTCTCATAATCTTTCACGTAGTATAAGTTATCAACTTTTAGAGAACGATTATCGTATTGTAAATGGAATTGGTCGACACTTTGGTACACATATTATTGGATACGCAAATGAGTATCTTGCTCAAAAAGGCATTAAGGATAAAGAAAAATATATTATTGTTAAGCCTTTTGTTGGATTTGGTGAAAATTCTTTGGAAAATAAGAAGAAACTTCGAGAAGATGTTATTAAAGGGTGTGGTGCAGTAATATTTGCTTTTGGTGATTATAATCCAGATGCTCCAAATCCTAATAGTGGTGTTAAAGAAGAATTTGAAATAGCATTGAAATATCATAAAACAATTATCCCCATTGCTTATCCTGATATGCGATCAGAACAAATATGGCTGCAAATAAAAAATAATTTAACATTATATCCCTACCTGGAAAAAAGCATACTTTCCCTTACTTCTCAGAACGATACAGAAACACTAGCGAAAACAATTGTTTATATTTTGAATTCTGTACAAGAACCATAATAGCACTCTATTAATATACATATTGAATTTTCCAATAACCATAATTCTCTGTAGTCTATTAACAAATTAAGAAGATTTTCTGTAAATAATCTATCAAATATTTTGCAAGGAACTTTACATATTTGTCGTAATGCTGGATCATTAGATTCTGTAATTATTATGTATATAGCGTAAAGCAAGGTGATTTTACTATTAAGATTTGAATTGTCAACCCTGATATAGTTTTCAAACAAATGCCTGATTGATCTTGGAAGTGGTAATTTACTTTGAATTATTTCGTTAATATTTTTGTATTTACAGTTATTTAACATATCGCAAGTGATTTTACAGACAATATGGTTGCATATTTCTAATGTTCCAGTACTACGATCAGCTTCTTTAAAAATTAATTTCTTAATCCAAGCAAATACAGGCGGAATATCCGAAGGCTTTAATTCATACAATACTGGAAAAACTGTAACTTCGCCTTTAAAATATCTTAATTTTAAAGTTTGAATCTCTTCTCTAGCACAGAATGAAGTAATTGTATTATGAGACAAAATTATTATTGCATATTTTGATTTTCCAGCTCCTTCCTCAATATTTTTTTTGAACCGATCATCTCCCATTATCATTTCGTATCTATCATACCAGACATTGATACCATAGTTTTTTAAGTGATACACAATTGGCTGAGCAATAACGTATCTATCTTTTGCCGAAAAACATATAAATAATTTATCCGAGAATTTTTTCATATTACTCCTTTAACTTAAATGTTTTATTCAGAAGCAATTAATATGGTCATAAAATTAGCTGTTTTGACAATGTTAATAAACTTCTAATTGCTCCAAAATTTTTAATACTGTTGAATATACTATATTAATATCGTCATTTGCATTTATTTCTATAATGGGATAAGGTTCACTTGGAATAATATCTTCATATTTTGCCTGTTTTAATATTAATGCTTGTCGGCTTTCACTATAATGCGGTGGAATACCGGTCTTTCTGCTTCTTTGTTGTATTCTTGCAATTGCTATGTCAACATCTACATTTAGGTATATACCTATATCGGGATTAGGCAGGCATTCCAAAGCTTTTGATAAACAATTACATGAAGGCTGAAGGAATAATTCTGTGAATAATTTAATACAGAGGACATATCTATCAAGAATTACATTTTTTCCAGTATCTAAAATCGGTAATATTTCATTATACATTCGAAAAATAACGCTACCAATATGAAGTACATGCTTAAATTCATGAGAAAAAATATCATTTCTATGAAATTGAAGAGTTTTTTCCGCTTGATATAATTCTTCTTCAAAGACAGCATTTTTTATACAAGAAGTACATATGGTATTTTCTAATTTAACCTATTGTGCTACTTCAAATAAATTATGTGAAAACCTGTGAAACCGCAAAGAATCCCTGTAGTTATTGAAAGAATA
>NZ_JAOQJM010000010.1:27493-126072 GCF_025566865.1 Blautia acetigignens | reverse complement strand
GCGATACCGCCCTTTGGGGCGAGCAGTAACAATGGCCTTTGGAGGGCCAAGGATAAACCACCAGTTGAACTGGTGGTTGCTAACTAAAAAAACTTTTACCAAAACACCCAGTATGATAAACTTAAGGAAAAGAGCAATAATTGAATCCCCATAGCTATCGGCTAAAGGGACGCGACTTTGTTCACCAAGGTAAAATCGAAATTGAATACTGAAGGGATATATTTTAAAATGATGCTAGAAACTGAAAGATTGATTTTAAGAAAGTGGACGCAAGATGATGCAGAAAGTTTGTTTACTTATGCAAAAAATCCAAAAGTAGGGCCAATTGCCGGATGGCCTCCTCACAAGGATATCGAATCAAGTAAATATGTTATTGACAATGTTTTCACCGGAGCAGAATGCTATGCAATCTGTGAAAAAGAGAATAATGTTGCAATAGGAGCTGTTGAACTAAAACTAAACGGACATACAGATATGACAGATAGAGATGATGAATGTGAACTTGGTTACTGGTTGGGAGAACCATTCTGGGGCAGAGGGTATATGCCAGAAGCGGCATATGCGCTTATGAAACGAGGATTTGAAACGCTTGAAATGACTACAATATGGTGTGGCTATTATGACGGAAATAAAAAGTCCAAAAGAGTACAGGAGAAACTTGGATTTATTTATCATCATACTTGCGATGAGGTTCCAGTACCATTGCTTAATGAGATAAGAGTTGGCCATACAAATGTCATAACAAAAGAGCAATGGAAAAGCCATACACAACCTGATGGAAAAATCCACGTAGCCAATATCGAAGAAGTGTAAAGAACCAATTATATCTGTTGGAGAGAGTGGTGAAAAGTTATGAAGTTATTATTTAAACAAAGGCTGTTTTCATGGTTTGACAGCTATGATATCTATGATGAAGCAGGCAACACTGTTTATGTAGTAAAAGGTCAGTTGTCCTGGGGACATAAACTTGTAATTTATGATGCCTATGGAAATGAAGTGGGAATGGTTGTTCAGAAAGTACTTACTTTTCTTCCTAAATTCGAAATTTATAAAAACGGCAGTTATATCGGATGCCTGAGCAAAGAATTCTCATTCCTGACGCCACATTATAATATTGATTACAATGGATGGCATATTGATGGAACCATTATGGAATGGGACTATAGCATTCTTGATCGAAGCGGTTATTCAATTGCACGGGTTAGTAAAGAACTGTTTCATATGACGGATACATATGTTATTGATGTGCAGGATCCAGGAAATGCGTTGGATGCGCTGATGTTTGTACTGGCAATCGATGCAGAAAAATGTTCCAGAAATTAAATAGTTGATCTTGTTACCGAAGATATTCGGAGATGGGGAGGTAGCATGGGATTATTCAAAAAGAAAATCGTGAAAAAAACATATGACAGAGAACAGATGAAACCAGTTATTCGTGCAAGCATTTGCACCGGAGAAGAAGTAGCAGGATTTAAAGATATACGGACCGGAAAAATCGAAGAGATCATGCTGATCAGATCGTCGGAAGACTTAGAAAAATTCAAAGAGATATATGAGATAACAGAGGAAATCTCAAAAGAATATTAGACATCTTCTGGGTTGTGGATGAACGCCAGGTATTCGTCTGTAAGCTTATAGGGAAAAAGGAGTTATTTTATAAAGGTGATGAAAATTACTTACATTAAACACAGTGGATTTTTAATTGAAACTAAAGATTGCTACTATATTTTTGACTATTATAAGGGTGAATTACCACTTCTTGACAAGAAAAAAGAAGTAATTGTTTTTTGCAGTCATTTTCATAAGGATCATTTTAATCCTGTGATTTTTGAGATCCTTGATGATATGGGCATGACATATCAGGCAATTTTGGCGAAAGATATACGCAAAAGAAAACATTTGTCAGATATGAAGATCACATATGTTTATCATGATCAGACTTATAATCTGGATAATGGCACTCAAGTCGATACATTGCTATCTAACGATAGTGGTGTAGCATTTATTGTTAAAACAAAGGAAGGCACCATTTATCATGCCGGTGACTTAAACGACTGGTATTGGGATGGTGAGCCGAAAGCTGACAATCAGAGACTTACTTCAGCATATCGTGCGGAGATCAGCAAAATCAAGGGTATGCATTTTGACGCTGCATTTGTCCCCTTAGATCCGAGGCAGGGAGATCACTATGCTGACGGAATCCTGTATTTCCTTAAAAATGTAGATTGCAATGTCATTTTTCCAATGCATTACTGGAATGATGCCAGTGTAATTAAGCGGTTTATTACTGAATGCCCACAATATAAGTCACGAATTAAAAACACAGAATGTACAAAAGAAGAATTATGAAGTTTAAGATGATTCACGAAAACTACAATGTGTCAGATCTGGAGCGATCTATTAAATTTTACAACGAGGCTCTTGATCTGCACGAAGTGAGAAGAAAGACTACAGATGATTTTATCATTGTGTATCTGAGCAACGATGTAAGTGATTTTGAGTTGGAACTTACCTGGCTTAAAGATCATCCACAGCCATATAATCTGGGTGAATGCGAATTCCACCTGGCATTCCAGGCAGAGGATTACGAGGCAGCACACAAAAAGCACAAAGAGATGGGATGCATTTGCTTCGAAAATGAAGCAATGGGAATTTATTTCATCGTAGATCCAGATGGCTACTGGCTTGAGATTCTGCCGTAAAGCTGGTTGAGAAATCGAAAAAAACTGATGTATATTGATAATTTTAAAATCGTTCACATAAGAAAAATATATTTGGAAACATTGTCTCAGGAATAAGAAGTGATTATGAAGTATTGCAATGGAGACCAGAGAGCAATCAATAAACCAGTGCGGGATCTTGATATCCAGTACCGGTATTATTATTTTATAGAGGCATCTTGCATATGTTATTAACAGACAATATAATAAATACATTGGAGCAGTTTCAAGAAATGAAGAACTTTCAATTTTTGAAAGTGGGTGACTATATGAAAACAATACATCAATATTATCTTCATTGATTTCTACTAATAAGGTCAGTCTGCTTCAGATCTGAGGTGCTTATCCGAAAATGATTATTGCTCGAACCAAACATCCAAAATATAGCTATGAAGGAATCAAGATTCACGACATAGCTGATTGGTTGTTGCAAGAATAAGCACCTTTGTATTTTGATAATGTATATGAATAAGAAATAACTGCCATACTGTGCAGTTGTACCCAAAATAAATTGTATGGGAAAGACAGTAAAAATAATACCGTCTGTAAGAATATACGGACGGAAATGGGATGTGGAGGCATGGAGTATGTTTAAAGAAATTGGGGATGAACGGGCTTTTAACGGGATTTTAAATCAGATCATAGAGAACATTCAGAATGGCAATCTCAAAGCGGGAGCTGCCCTTCCGGCAGAGCGGACAATGGCGGAGACCATGGGAGTGTCCAGACCGGCAGTCAGAGAAGCTCTGAGAGCACTGGAACTGTTGGGAATAGTAAAGCCGGTGCCGGGAGGCGGGAATTATATTACGGAGGATCTGGATACCTGGCTGATCGAACCCTTATCCATACTTTTTAAATTAAATCATGGATATCTGCGCCAGAATCAGCAGTTCCGTGCGGCACTGGAAAGAGAAGCAGCAATTCTCGCAGCGAGAAAGTGCACACCGCTGGATGCAGCAGAATTAAGGGTGATTCTTGCACGGCTGGACGTAGCAGAAGATGAAAAGATACGGGGTGAACTGGATCGCGAACTTCACCAGAAGATTGCAAAGATCGCAGATAACCCGATGGTTTACAGTGTCCTTGCGGCAGCGGATCAGCTGACTGAGAATATTGTTTCCGGGACGAGAGACTACATTATGAAAAAGAATAATTCTGCCAAAGAGGTTGATGACCAGCATCATCGGCTTGTTGAGGCGATCATCAACGGAGATGCAGAACAGGCGGAACGATGTATGTCCGAACATATGGATACGATTGAACGCTATATGGAAGAAATGCAAAAAAAATCCTGAGAAATTTTGGGCATTTTTACAGGATAAATTGATATGACCTCTATTGCGTTTTGGTAATACCAGTGGTATAATCAAAATACAAATTGGTAATGCCAATAAACAAAACTGGCAATGCCGGGAAGAGGGACGAAACAATGGGATATGTGAAATGGTCATATGAGACACTGAATCATTTTTGCGGAGACGTATTCAAGGCGTTTGGTTTTACAGAGGAAGAAAGCAATCAGATCAAGGATGTGCTTCTTACGGCTGACCTTTATGGAATAGAAAGTCATGGTATGCAGAGAATGGTGCGTTATCATAAGGGAATCGAAAAGGGAACGATCCATCCGCAGGCGAAGCCTGAAGTTGTATTTGAAACACCGATATCTGCAGTGATTGACGGCCATAATGGAATGGGACAGCTTATTTCCGTTTATGCAATGAAAAAAGCCATCGAAAAAGCCAAAAAAACCGGAGTTGGAATTGTAACTGTCCGTGAGTCCAATCATTTCGGTATTGCCGGATATTATGCAAAGATGGCGTGCGATGAGGGACTTTTGGGAATGGCCTGCACCAATTCAGAGGCTATTATGGTTCCTACGTTTGGTAAAAAAGCCATGCTTGGCTCAAACCCAATTGCAGTAGCTATGCCGGCAGACCCGTATCCGTTTTTCTTTGACTGTTCTACCACGGTAGTTACAAGAGGAAAACTCGAAATGTACAACAAAATGGAGAAACCGCTTCCTGATGGATGGGCGCTGGATAAAGATGGTCATGCAAGCACAGATGCACCGGATGTCCTTGCCAATATTGTTGCAAAGAAGGGTGGCGGAATCATGCCTCTTGGTGGAAATGAAGAAGTTACAGGAAGCCACAAGGGATATGGATATGGTATGCTGTGTGAACTGTTCAGTTCCATTCTTTCCATGGGTGTCACTTCGGATCATTGCTGCACATTCCCGGATAAAACAGGAATCTGCCATGGATTTATGGCAATCGATCCGGCTTTATTTGGTGATCCTCAGGCAATCCGCAGACATTTTTCAGAATACCTGGAAGCTTTGAGAGAAAGCCCGAAGGCAGAAGGCAAAGACCGTATTTATACACATGGTGAAAAAGAAGTTTTTGCAGAAAAAGAAAGAAGAGAGCATGGATTACCTGTAAACGATAATACGATGGTCGAACTTGCTAATCTGTGTGGATATCTCAAACTTGACTTTGATAAATATTTTGATGGATATGAGCTTCCAAAAGACAGCAAATTCTTTACAGGAAACTATTAATAGATGAGATTAGAAAATACCAGGGAGGACAACAGAAATGGATTATGCAAAAGAATCTTTAAGACTGCATGGAGAATGGAAAGGTAAGATTGAAGTTGTAACAAGAGTACCTGTAGAAAATAAGGATGATCTGTCACTTGCTTATACACCTGGAGTTGCACAGCCTTGTCTGGAAATCCAGAAGGACGTAAACAAATCCTACGAACTCACAAGAAGATGGAACATGTGTCTGGTAGTTACAGACGGTTCTGCTGTTCTTGGACTTGGAAATATCGGACCGGAAGCCGGAATGCCGGTTATGGAAGGAAAATGTGTCCTTTTCAAGGCATTTGGTGATGTGGATGCATTCCCGCTCTGCATTAAAAGCAACGATGTGGACGAAATTGTAAATACAATCTATATGATCTCCGGTTCCTTCGGTGGAGTAAACCTGGAAGATATTTCCGCACCGAGATGTTTTGAAATCGAGAAGAAATTGAAAGAAAAATGTGATATTCCGATCTTCCATGATGACCAGCATGGTACTGCGATCATTACACTGGCAGGTCTTACCAATGCACTTAAAGTTGTTGGCAAGAAGAAAGAGGATGTCCGTATTGTAATGAACGGAGCCGGAGCAGCAGCAATCTCTATTGCACGTCTGCTTCTTACAGCCGGATTTAAGAATATCACCCTCTGCGACAGAAAGGGTGCAATCTATGAGGGACGCCCGGAAGGTATGAATCCGATCAAAGATGAAATGGCTAAAGTTACCAACCTGGCTAAAAAATCCGGTTCTCTTGCAGATATGCTGGTCGGCGCAGATGTATTTATCGGTGTTTCCGCACCAGGTGCCGTTACAACAGAGATGGTTAAGACCATGAATAAAGATGCAGTTGTTTTTGCATGTGCAAACCCGACTCCGGAGATCTTCCCGGATGACGCAAAGGCAGGCGGAGCAAAAGTTGTTTCTACAGGAAGAAGTGATTTCCCGAACCAGATTAACAATGTACTTGCTTTCCCTGGAATCTTCCGTGGTGCATTTGATGTGAGAGCAAAAGAGATCAATGATGAGATGAAGCTGGCAGCGTCTGAAGCACTTGCTAATCTGATCACAGATGAGGAACTTTCTCCGGAATATATCATTCCGAAGGCATTTGATAAGAGAGTAGGACCGGCAGTAGCCAAAGCGGTTGCTGAGGCAGCAAAGAGAACCGGTGTAGCCCGTATTTAAAAGACATACAATTTAATAATTAAGATAGGCAATTCTCCCCGGCATGACTTATAATGGGGACAGCAAGGACGTGTGACTGCAATAGATTTTACTTCAAGGAAACGTCCGCAGTATGCCGGGGAGTGCCTTTTTTTACATATTCTATAGGCGTAACCCTTTAATATCTTTAATACGTGATAAGATTGTATTGCAGCTGCAGCTGACAATACCAGGCAGAGGATCAATGACATTGTGCAGAAAGAGCTCCATTTCATCACTAGATGAAGCAACGGCATGTACATGAAGCCTGTCCCTTCCAGTGACACGGTAAATTTGTGTAACTATATCATTTTGGTATAATAGATTTGTTACCTGTGGCAGATGCTCAGGTTTTGTTTCAATCTCAAAATAGCATGACACAGCACCGCTGATTTTTGTGGATTTATTATCGTTGTATATTCTTCAATTACGCCTTTTTTCTCCAAAGCCTGAATCCGGGCTTTTACTGCGACTCTGGAAATCTCGATTTCTTCACCAATATCAGAGTAAGAGATGCGTGCATTTTCTATCAGTAACTGGATAATCTTCTGATCCAGTTTATCTAAACCGTCCAGGTACATAAGTATTCCTCCTGTAGAATAATATTCGCTGGATATCATTTTTTCTTAAATATCATATCATTCATATTACTAAAAGTAAACAGAAGCTTGACTTGACTGTTATAGCTACCTATAATTGTTACATAACGTAACTTATAGCTTGCATTTAGAAGATATAAAATTGATTCGGATGGAGGAAAGAGTAAGATAATGTCAAAAGATGAGTATTTGATTATAGATGCGCCTCTTAAAGCGCTGACGGTTTTTGCAATGCCGATGATTCTAGGCAGCTTTTTTCAGCAAATATATAATATGGCTGATTCCATCATCGTCGGTCAGTTTGTGGGTTCCTCCGCACTTGCAGCTGTTGGTGCCTGTGCAGCACTGACCAATGTTTTTATTTGTGTGGCGCTGGGTGCAGGTGTCGGCGCCGGTGTACTCGTGAGCCGTTACTTTGGTGCCAGGGAGTATGGAAAAATGAAAACCATTGTGTCAACGTCCTTGATTAGCTTTTTAATTCTAAGCATAGTCCTTGGTGTTTTTGGCTTTTGTTTTTCCCGCTCGATGATGAGCGCACTGCAAACCCCTGCCGATATACTGGATGACGCAGTGCTGTATTTGCGTGTCTATTTTGTGGGCTTTCCGTTCCTGTTTATGTATAACATTCTTTCAACGATGTTTACTTCTATAGGAGAATCAAAAATTCCACTGGGACTCCTGATATTTTCGTCAATCTTAAATATCTTTATGGATCTTTGGATGGTAGCCGGCCTTGATCTCGGCGTGTTCGGTGCGGCGCTTGCAACTTTGATTGCACAAGGCATTTCTGCCGTGTTTTCACTTTTGATTTTCTTCCATCGGATGCGGCGATATAAAAGTCACTTTGACTGGTTTGACAGGCAGGAGTTACTTTCTATGTTTCAAATTGCTGTGCCTTCGGTTCTGCAGCAGTCTACAGTATCTATCGGCATGATGATCGTGCAGGCAGTTGTAAATCCTTTCGGTACACAGGCACTCGCGGGGTATTCGGCGACGATGCGAGTTGAGAACGTTTTTTCTCTGATTTTTGTATCCATCGGTAATGCGGTTTCACCATATGTTTCCCAGAACCTTGGTGCAAATAAACCACAGCGTATCAAAAAAGGCTACCAGGCTGCACTGGTATTGGATGTGTGTTTTGCAGTCATTGCCTTCATTATAATTGAAACGCTCCACACGCAAATTTCCTCGCTGTTTCTTGGTAAAGACGGAACAGCCCTGGCCTATCAGGTATCTGGGGATTATATGAGATGGCTCGGTTATTTCTTTATCTTTATGGGAATCAAAATGGCAACCGATGGAGTCCTTCGTGGTCTCGGAATCATGCGCCCATTTCTCATTGCAAATATGGTGAACCTGGCAATCCGTCTTTCTGTTGCTTTGATTTTTGCGCCGCGTTTTGGCATTGCATTTGTCTGGCTTGCTGTACCAGCTGGATGGCTTGCAAACTTTTTAATATCCTATGTGGCTCTCAGAAGGTCATGGCCGACTGATAAATAGAAAAATGTTATGGGATTTTTCATTGCAAAGGCGATGAAGCTGTGCTTGAAAAAAATGCCTATCCTGTCGGCCAACAGGATAGGCGGTGGTCGTAAGACCTTATTTATTCACATCAATATAGCTGTACAGCGTATACTTGGAGATCCCGAAATAATTAGCTACCTTATCTCCGGATTTCGTGATAAGGAAAGCTCCGGAGTCATTTAAAAACTGTATGGCAGTAACCTTATCCTCTTTATTCATAAGAGCAACAGGCTTTCCAACCAGACTTACAGATTCCTCAATCAGACGGTCAAGCAGGTCATTGACACTGTGGGTGATCTGCTTAGGCTTCTCCTCCTTGTCCGTAGGTGTGATCAGATCATTCAATGCACTGTTGATCATGGTCAGCTTGGTAATATCATAGTTAATACCAAATACGTAATGAAGGCTGCCGTCATCGTCTTTAATATAGGATGTGCTGCATTTAAGGATTTTGCCGTCAGCGGTTTTCATCAGGTAACCGTTGTGATCTGCAGGTGCACTGTCCCCTCGTCTTTTCTGCCGGATTCCGTCAAAAACAGCATCAGATGGTCCGTCGCCTACATTTCGTCCGGTTACGTGACCGTTTACAATATAAATAATAGAGTGTTCAGGCTCCTGTGTTTTCAGATCATGGATTACCACTTCGCAGTCTGCTCCGAACTCCGCAGCGATATCCTGAGCAATCTGCTGTAAGACAGTTAATCTTCCCATATTTACCCTCCTGTTATGTAAATATCTTTTGCAACTGCTTTGGATCCTGAGTTTTTCAAAGAGACTTCAGATCCTGTCTGCAATTACTATTATATCATTATTTTAAGTGCAGGATGTTACCGTATGTTTCTTATATCATAACATGCCTGGATGGAAATAAAAAGATGTTTTGCAAAAAAATTGTTGCACACTGAAAAAAATTCGTGCCAGCTTTCTTGAACGCAGTGAAAACATATGTTATATTTACTAATAGAAATAATGGAAATGGGGGACGGATTATGAAATATCTCTTAAAAAACGGAACGGTAATATCAGGTACAGGCGGGAAAAAGCTGGACGTGCTGGTGGAAGGAGAGAAGATCATCCGCGTGGGAGAGTCGCTTTTTGAGCAGGACGCCAAGGTGGTGGACGTAACCGGAAAGCTTTTGTTTCCGGGCTTTATTGACGGACATACGCATTTTGACCTGGAGGTTGCCGGAACGGTAACAGCAGATGACTTTGAAACCGGAACCAGGGCAGCTATCCTTGGAGGAACCACTCTGGTCATTGACTTTGCTTCTCAGGACAAAGGGGGACATACTTTAAAGGAAGGCCTCGCGAAATGGCACAAAAAGGCAGATGGTAAATGCTCCTGCGACTATTCTTTCCATATGTCTATTGTAGAGTGGAATGAGGAAACCAAAAAAGAAATCCAGGATATGATTGATGAGGGAATTACCAGCTTCAAGCTTTATATGACTTATCCGGCTATGATCGTGGACGATGAGGATCTTTACAAGATTGTGAAGGCCCTGAATGAGAAAGGATGCTTCGCAGGCGTTCACTGTGAAAATGCAGGAGTGATCGATGCGCTGATCCAGGAGGCGAAAGCGGAAGGAAGATTAGGTCCGGAAAATCATCCGCTGGTGCGCCCAGACACTATGGAGGCTGAGGCTGTCCACAGACTTCTGGTGATCGCAAAGGAGGCAAAAGCACCGGTAATGGTAGTTCATCTTACCAACCGCAAGGCTTATGAGGAAATCCTTCGCGCAAGAGAAAACGGACAGACTGTCTTTGCAGAAACCTGTCCCCAGTATCTGGTACTGGATGACAGTGTGTATTCCAAACCGGATTTCGAAGGCGCCAAGTATGTGTGCGCACCTCCGATCCGTAAGAAAGAGGACCAGGACTGCCTGTGGAAGGCACTTGCAGAGGGCCAGATCCAGACGGTTGCAACTGACCAGTGCAGCTTTACCCTGGCGCAAAAAGCAATGGGAAAAGAAGATTTCACCAAGATTCCAGGAGGCCTTCCCGGGGTTCAGACAAGAGGAACTCTTCTGTATACTTATGGCGTGCGCACCGGCAGGATCTCTGTGGAGAAAATGTGCCAGCTTCTCTGCGAAAATCCGGCAAAGCTGTATGGCGTGTATCCCAATAAAGGTGTGATCGCAGAAGGCAGCGATGCAGATATCGTGGTGTTTGACCCGGAAAAAGAGAATGTGATTTCCGCGAAAACACATGCATACAATACGGACAATAACCCATATGAAGGCTTTGAAATCCACGGGGATATTGACAAAGTATTCCTGCGCGGCAATCTGGCTGTAGAGGATGGAAAACTGGTGCAGGAAAAGCTTGGAACCTATATTAAGAGAGGATTGAGACAGCCGCTGGCATAGTTTTGCCAGAGCCTGTTGGAAAAAGTTTTAGAAAAAATATGCGTCTTTTGCGGCGTGGCTTTTGGTAAGCCTTATGCCGCAAAGGGCGCATATTTTTATATATCTGTGTTTTTTGAAATTTCCCGCTTTTTCGCATATCCTGTCAGGATCAGTGCCAGCGCTCCGTCACAGGTCATGTTGCAGGCTGCCGCAAATCCGTCATGGATGGCAAATACCGCAAACATCAGCGCCACTCCCGAATCCCCGAATTTCAGGATTCCTGTAAGGGTTCCAAGTGATACCATCACCGTTCCCCAGGGAAGCCCCGGAGTGCCAATGGAGCAGGTAGCAAGAAGCACGGAAAAAATCACCATGGTGCCAGGTGCCGGAACAGAACCGTAAAGAATCCTGGAGATCATCATCGCGAAAAATACCTCTGTAAGCACAGAACCGCAGTGATGGATCTGTGTAAAAAGAGGAAGTGCATCTTTTGTAAGATCCTGTTCCAGACATTCACACTTAGAAGCTGCCTCCAGGGAATATTTGCCTGTGGCTGCAGAAGAGCGGGTCATCAGCGCCATCTTACAGACCGGCAGGTATTCTTTCAGAACTTTCCAGGGCTTTTCCCCGGAATAAGAGCCTGCAAAATAATACAAGAGCAAAGTCCAGATGCCATACACCGGAATCACGATTACCAGCGTCAGAAGCAGAAGGGGCAGATACTTAATGAAATACCCCTGATAAGCAAGGGTGCACAGGGAAAGTCCGATATAAGCTGGAAGAATCGGCAGCAGAACCCTGGACATCAGGGAAAGGGTAATTCCCCGAAACTCATTGAGCAGCTCCTTGGTGCGCACCGCATTGGTCCAGCAGGCTCCGAATCCCAGCAGGATGGCAAGCACAAGTGCACTTAAAGCGGAAACCGGTGCCGGAATGGGAAGCTCAAACAGGGTGTCCGGCAAAAAGCGGAAGGACAAGCTGTCTGTGGAAACCGGAAGCCTTGGGATGATCAGGTATCCAAGCACCGCCGAAAACGCAGCCGCCCCCAGCATGGAAATATAAGTAATGCGGATCACAGGTTTGGTGGCTGGCGTGGGATCTTTTTTTACGGAAATGATGGAGGATGCCATCAGCCCGATAATAATAAGAGGTGCCAGAAATGCAATCAGCTGGCTAAGTACATAACGTGTTGTAACAACCAGATTCAGTGCGCCGGATGTGAATCCCATGGTACGGGTGGCGTTGAAAAACAGCCCCGCAAGCAGGCCGGGGATGCTTACCGCCAGAATCCGGACCGGAAAACTGGTCATAATTCTTTTTTTCTTCATTGTGAAAATTCCTCCCGATGTATTATAATATACGAAAAAGAAAGGTGCAATGAAATTTTGAAAATGAGGTGAAGTGTCGTGTATAATAAAATTTATGAAATACTGGAAGAAAAAGGGCGGATCAAGACAGCGATCATTCTGGATGGTCCGGACATGGGGAAAAAGTGTATTGTGAGACAGCCTGGAAATCCAGATGCAGCAGCGCAGGAGAAGAGCCTGATTCCAGAACAGGAAGAAGACAGAGAAATCTGGGAAAAATATCTCCCACTGTTAAACGATGCTAGAGAAACAAAAGTCATAACTGCCGACGGCATTCGGATTTTCGTGGAAGACTATCGCAAAAATCCAAGGCTTGCTATTTTCGGCGGCGGTCACGTATCCCAGCCTACCGCCCATCTGGGAAAAATGCTGGGCTTTCATGTGACCATCATGGATGACAGAGAAGATTTTGTGACAAAAGAGCGCTTCCCGGAGGCAGACGAGCTGGTTTACGGGGATTTCAAGGATTTGGATCAGTACATTGTTCCCTATGAAAACGCCTATTACGTGATCCTGACAAGAGGCCATCTTGGAGATGCCGACTGCCTTCGCAGGCTTTTGAAGCGTCCTTATGAGTATCTGGGAATGATTGGCAGCAAAAATAAAGTGCGGATCACCCGGGAAAATCTCCTGAAGGAGGGCTATTCCCTGGAAGAACTTGATCAGGTTCATGCCCCCATCGGAATCCCTCTTGGCGGACAGCTTCCCGAGGAAATTGCAGTCAGCATTATGGCAGAGATTGTCAAGGTGAAAAATCAGCACTACAGCGCCTACTGCGATGAAAAGGTAGAGGCAGCAGTACAGGAGGGCCGCCATGGCGTAATGGTGACCATTGCCGAGAAATCCGGTTCCTCCCCAAGAGGAGTAGGCAGCAAAATGTTTGTGGAGCCATCCGGCCATATCGAAGGCAGCATTGGCGGCGGCAAGGTAGAATTCGAAGCCATCAACCACTGCCCGGAAGTGAAGGACAAAGAAGTGAAGCACTACGCCCTCACCGCCGACGGCAAAGACAGCCTTGGCATGATCTGCGGCGGCCAGGTAACGGTGGTATTCGAGCGGGTGTAAGCAGTTCCCTTCACTTAGGACTTGCATATTTTGTAATAATACTGTATATTAATTGTAACGATTCGCAAAAAGAGTATGCGGCTGCTGATAGGAGGCAGCTGACTTTCATAACAGAAGAATCAATCCGTTACTGTGCATGGAGTGGACAGTAACATGAATCCAAGGCAGTGATGCTTTGTAAAGGAGGAATAATACTATGAGAAAAGCAGGTTTGGCTGCTCTGCTTCTTGGCGCAGCACTTTGCATCCCGGGATGCGGATTTGAGGAAGGCGCAGGAGCAACCGTTACTGTTATACAGGCTACCCCTACTCCGATTCCAACCCCTACCCCGGAGGCAACACCTACTCCAGAGGCAACACCTACACCTGAGGTTGTAGTCGTACAGACTGCAAGCGGCGTGAACGTAACCAAACAGGATGGTACTTACGTTGCCAATGCAGATGTAAACCTTCGTGCAGATGCAAGCACAGATGCAGCTCTGGTTGCCAGCGTGGCAAACGGCACACAGCTTACTAGCACAGGTGTGTGCGACAATGGATGGGTTGAGGTTTCCTATGAGGGACAGACCGCATATGTATCCGGTGATTATGTAAGTGCAGTAGCTGCAGACGCAGGCGCAGCGAATGGAGCCGCAGATGTCGGTGCAGATCAGGCAGTTGACGCTTCCACAGAAGGCTGATGCTTTGAAGAGAACGAAATAAAAAAATGCCAGATGGGCAGGAATCAGAGTGTTTGTGATTTGCTCATCTGGCATTTTTCATGAAAGTTTTGAATTTGCTTCTGATTCAACTGCATGAATATGCAGATTCATGACCTGAATGCAAATATGTTCTGTAGTTTCCGAAGATGCGAAGAAACTGATTTTCGGAAACTGGTTTACTCTGGATAAACCAGTCTGTCCGGTTTAATATCGTAAAGCACTTCATCCAGAAACTTCTTTGCAAGATATTTTGCCATGCCAAGGTTCATGTCCAGGTAGTTTCCACAGTCCTTTGCAGACGCGCCCGGCACCTCGCCCTCGAAATCCCGGATAAACTCAAAAGTTTCGATCATAAGCGGCACAATGTCCTTAGATTCATAATCCCCGTTCAGCAGAAGATAATTTCCGGTACGGCAGCCCATAGGTCCCCAGTAGATCATCTTAGGGCCGAATTCCCTGTGGTTGCGAAGAAAAGTAGCTGCAAGATGCTCAATGGTGTGAAGTTCTGCAGTATTCATCACAGGCTCCTCATTGGGGGAAGTCATGCGGATGTCAAAAGTGGTGATCACGCTGTTTCCAACCGGATCCTTGCGGGAAACATACACTCCCGGCTGAAGCTTGATGTGGTCTATTGTAAAACTGGTAATCTTTTCCATAAAAAAGGTCCTCGCTTTCTGTAAAGTATAAAATTCTCCCTTGATTTTAGCAGACTCTGGAAAAAGTGGCAAGACAGGAATCCTGGAAAGAAAAATTTCCTGGATTTTCACTTGACAATAAAGCCTATTCATCATATCATCTTTGTTAAAAAAACAGGCTGTCTTTTGCTGGAACCAATATGTGATCGACGCAAAAGAGGGCCTTTTTTACGGAAAAAGCGAGAAAGGGTTTGGAAAACGACAGATGAAAAACTGGGAAAACGTAAGACTGGTCAGAGAATTTTCTGATCAGGGTGTGGACTGCTACAAGCTGGCAGGCGGAGACTATGTGAACGAATACTATGTGGTATCAGAGGCGGAGACAAGAAAACTGATGAACACACCGGAGGTTGTAGGCTATGAGGTTTACCACTGCCTGATCCCTGCTACCTCACAGATGCTTTACTATTTCAAGGAACAGAAGAAGGTGACAACAGCCAACATCCTGTCCATTCTTCGCGGTGCCCTGAACTATCCTCTTGAGGAGAGCTGCTATCGCGAGCACATCCGCGTACACGACATCAGCTTTTTGTCCAGCGAGCGTGTGTTCCAGGAGGACGAGATCGCAGGACTGGAGATCAAGTACAGCAAGCTTACCATGGTGCCGGACAGCACCCTTATGATCGGCGATATCATTGCCTCCGGCGAAACTCTGATCCACTGCCTGCGCTATGTAACCGATTTCTACCGGGCACATGGAGCCAAGCTTCGGAACATCATCATCTTCACCATCGGCGGCACCAAGGGAATCGAGATCCTGGAGAAGCTTACCAGCGAGATCCGCGAGTACTGGCCGGACTTCGAGGGATTTATCACCGTTTACTATGAGGGAATCTTCAGCACCTATCAGGACAAGGGCGTATCCGGGATCAATCTTCCGGACGTGGATTTCTACTGGAAAGACGGCATCATCGCACCGGAGTTTCGAAGAGAAACCCTTTCCATGCGGGATCCTCTGTTTGAGAAATGCATTATCTACGATGGCGGCGCCAGAAGATATGAGATCCATGAGCATGTGGAGGAGGTTCTGGACTTCTGGAAGGGCATGTTAGAGCGCTGCGATGTGATCGACATGAACGCCCTGATCGAGGAAAAATTAGGCTATGCACTGCCGATCAGTTACGAGGACTGGCTGGCCTGCAACCACTTCCAGGAGATTGAGTCCGCCCAGACCAAATGGCTGTATGAGATGGAAATGCGCTTCGCAGACTGTCTGAAACAGGTAACCTTGAAAGAGATTGCCCAGCAGAGAATCGAAGAATTCACAACTGCGCTGCGCAAATACATTTTATGATGATGCAACTACAGGAGAAAGAAAATGAGTAAAAACAAAAAAACAAAAGACGTTGACTTTGCGTCAAAGGCAGTTCCGGCAGACAGCCGCAAAGGCCTGGTTACTATGTTCATGATCATGCTGGGATTTACCTTCTTTTCCGCAAGCATGTGGGTTGGCCAGCAGCTGGCAGAAGGACTTGATTTCTGGGGCTTTGTGAAATCCCTGATTCTTGGCGGCGTGATCCTTGGGGCTTACACCGGACTGCTTGGATACGTAGGTGCCAAGACTGGATTATCCCTTGACCTTCTCTCCAGAAGAGCATTCGGGGAAAAAGGCTCCTACCTTCCATCAGCCATGATCAGTTTCACCCAGATCGGCTGGTTCGGCGTGGGACTTGCCATGTTTGCCATTCCGGTATCCAAGGAGCTTCTTGGGGGAAGCGATGCTGCCATGTGGGGACTTGTGATCCTGGCTGGTGTATGCATGACTGCTTCCGCTTATTTTGGAATCGATTCCCTTACCATTGTCAGCTATATTGCAGTGCCGCTGGTAGCGGTTCTTGGTACTGTTGCAATGGTGATGGCGGTACAGCAGGGAGATGGCACCATCATTGACCAGTTCGCCAAATCCAGCGGAAGCCTGACCATTGTAGGCGGCGCAGGACTGGTGGTAGGTTCTTTTGTATCCGGCGGAACCGCAACCCCGAACTTTGCCCGTTTCGCAAAGAACGGCAAGGTCGGCGCGATCACCACAGTGGTTGCGTTCTTTATCGGCAACTCCCTGATGTTCTTCTTCGGTGCTGTTTCTTCTATTTTTGTAGGAGGAAACGATATTTTTGAGGTTATGATCCGCTTGAACCTGTTTTATCTGGCTGTTTTGGTGTTGGGCCTTAACATCTGGACCACCAACGACAATGCCCTTTATACAGCAGGTCTTGGTCTTGCCAACATTTTCCATCAGAAAAAGAAACCAATGGTACTGATTTCCGGAATCATCGGAACGGTGGCTTCTGTATGGCTGTACTACAATTTCTGTGACTGGCTGAACATTCTTAACTGTACCCTTCCGCCAGTTGGAATCATTCTGGTAATGGACTATTTCATGAACCGGAAAGAGTATGAGAAAGAGAATCCGGCACTGAAAACGGTAAACTGGTTTTCCGTTGCAGGTGTTGTGCTTGGAACCATTGTGGCAAATGTGCTGAACTGGGGTGTGGCTTCCATCAACGGTATGGCTGTGGCAGCTGTGTGCTACATGATCGGACAGCTGATGCCAGGTACCAGAGGAGTTGTCAATGAGCACTAAAATAGAGAAAAAGCGGGAACGGGAAAAGAAAATGGTTTCCCAGATGATCCAGCTTTACTGCAAAAAGCAGCACCACAGCAAAGACGGGCTTTGCCCGGAATGTGCCGCGCTGGATGCCTATGCCAGAATGCGCAGCGAGAAATGCCCGTTTATGGAGACCAAGACCTTCTGTTCCAACTGCAAGGTGCACTGCTATAAGCCGGAAATGCGGGAAAAGATCCGTGAAGTCATGCGTTTCTCCGGTCCAAGGATGCTGTTTCATCATCCCATAGCAGCGATCCGCCATGTGGTGGAATCCAAGAAAGAGAAAAAGAAATTGAACAATTTGTGAAATCAATTGTATTTTGCGACAATTTCGTTATAATGAGAAAAGATGGCGTCAGGAAAAGCCTGGCGCCGTTTTTTATCCAAATACACATACTTAAGAACGTAATCTGGAGGCGAATTATGAAGAAAAGAAAAATTCTGGCAATGTTGATGACTGCAACCCTGTCAGTGGGACTGCTGGCAGGCTGCGGCACAGACAATGCGAAAGAAGAAACCCAAAATACAGAAGAAAAGACAGATGAGGCCACAGAAGAGAACTCTTCCGATACAAGTGAAGAGCAGGGAACTGACGAGGAAGTTTCCGGTTTTTCAGACGGTACGGATGAGAAAGGAACTGTGACAGATGAGGCAGTACTGGATACTTCACAGCCCCTTATCGGCATCCACCATGCGGAAATTGAAGTGAAGGATTACGGCACCATCAAGGTGGAACTGGATGCGGATACAGCGCCTATCAGCGTTACCAACTTTGTGAAGCTGGCACAGGAGCATTTCTATGACGGGCTGACTTTCCACCGTATTATTGACGGCTTCATGATCCAGGGCGGCGATCCGGAGGGAACCGGAAGAGGCGGCTCTGATGAGACCATCAAAGGAGAATTCTCTGAAAACGGCGTGGAGAATAACATTTCCCATGAAAGAGGCGTAATCTCCATGGCAAGATCCTCAGATCCGGACAGCGCAAGCTCCCAGTTCTTTATTGTGCAGTCAGACAGCACTTATCTGGACGGACAGTATGCAGCTTTCGGCCATGTGACAGAGGGCATGGACATTGTGGACCAGATCTGCAAGGATGCCAAGCCGACGGATAATAACGGAACTATTTCCGCAGACCAGCAGCCGGTGATGACGAGCGTGATTATTACAGACTGATTTCGGAGTCTGCAATTTTACATCTGCAATCGATGTTTTGTCCAGCTTCGGCCTGCGCAGTTTGTGCTGTGCGGCTTTGGCTGGACAAAATTTTTTATGAGATATAATGCAGATGCAGAGGTTATTGTTTTACTACAAGCACAGGCATAGGCGGATTGTTGGGACGGTTGTAGTATTCGGTTTTGATTACCAGATATTTTCTGGAGTCCAGTTTTTTCAGCCAGCTAAGAAGGGCATCCCGCTCCTCAAATCCGGAATCGCCGCCGCTGTAAATGCACAGCATCAGGATTCCGCCTTTTTTCAGAAGGCCAAGGGAAGCCTGAAGGGCCAGAATGCTGGAATCAGGCCTGGTGGCCAGACTGTGATCCCCTCCCGGCAGATAGCCGAAGTTAAACACAATGCAGCTTACACTCATGGGCGCAGCGTAGTTTCCCATATTTGCATGGGAATCCAGGATCAGCTCATAGTTGTGAGCTGCATTTTCTTTTTCCAGGCGCTCCCTGGTGTGGGCAAGGGCCAGTTCCTGGATGTCAAAGGCAAGTACATGGCCTTTTTCCCCGCAAAGACGGCTAAGGAGCAGGGTGTCGTTTCCGTTTCCCATGGTAGCGTCAATGCACAGGTCTCCTTCCTTTACATGCTCTGTGATAAAGTGGGCGCACCACTGTGTGATCTGATAATTCATGATAAAGTCCTTTCCGCTTGGATTCGATGATATCTAAAATGCCATTTCATTATAGCAGATTTTCCTTTTATATTCATGGAAAAATGGCAAAAAAATCTGCCGGATGCGGGCAATAAAAAGGCTGACCGCGGCAGCGCAGCATGTACGAAAAGCTATACATGGAAAAAATACATTGCAATCAGAGCTATATTTGTTTTATAATAAGCGGTACGGACAGAAAAATGTCCCCATGAGTTTAAAGAGAAAAGAGGAAAACGAATGTTAGAGGGAAAGACCGTTCTTCTGGGAGTGACAGGCAGTATTGCCGCATATAAGATCGCATATCTTGCAAGTGCGCTGAAGAAGCAGCACGCGGACGTTCATGTGCTGATGACCAGGAATGCCACGAACTTTATCAATCCCATTACCTTTGAGACTCTTACCGGGAATAAATGCCTGGTGGACACCTTTGACCGGAATTTCCAGTTCCAGGTAGAGCATGTGTCCATTGCCAAGAAAGCAGATGTGGTGATGATCGCCCCGGCCAGTGCCAATGTGATCGGCAAGCTGGCACATGGAATTGCAGATGATATGCTGACCACTACCATCATGGCATGCAGATGCAAAAAAATTATTTCCCCGGCCATGAATACCAATATGTTTGAGAATCCCATTGTCCAGGATAATTTAAAGACCCTGGAGCATTACGGATATGAAGTGATCGATCCTGCAGTGGGCTATCTTGCCTGCGGCGACACAGGAGCCGGCAAAATGCCGGAGCCGGAGACTCTTTTGTCCTATATTATGAGAGAGTGCGCCTGCGAGAAGGATATGAAAGGGCTGAAGCTGCTTGTCACAGCTGGTCCTACCCAGGAGGCCATTGATCCGGTCCGCTATATTACCAACCATTCTTCCGGCAAGATGGGCTACGCCATTGCGAAAATGGCAATGCTGCGAGGTGCAGATGTCACACTGGTAAGTGGACGTACTGCCATTGCGCCGCCGCCCTTTGTGAAGGTGGTTCCGGTGGTGACAGCAAGGGATATGTATGAGGCTGTCACAGCGGTAAGCAAGGAACAGGATATTATCATCAAGGCAGCAGCTGTTGCGGATTACCGTCCGGCTACCGTCAGCGATGAGAAGATCAAGAAGAAAGACGACGATATGTCCATTGCCCTTGAGAGAACAGATGACATTCTGAAGTATCTCGGGGAGCACAAACCGGATGGACAGTTTCTGTGCGGATTTTCCATGGAAACACAGAATATGATCGGTAATTCCAGAGTCAAGCTTACAAAGAAAAATCTGGATATGGTAGCTGCCAACAATGTAAAAATGGCTGGCGCCGGATTCCAGGGGGACACCAATGTTCTGACTCTGATTACACAGGATGAGGAAGTGTCACTCCCGCTTATGAGCAAGGAGGATGCAGCCAGTAAAATCCTGGATAGAATACTTTTTTTAAGAGTGACGGGTAAATAAAAGAACACATGCCCGTCAGTCCATACCGTATTGTATCCCTTTTACGGGAACGATAACAAGGAGGATCATTATGAACAAAAAATTTACAACATCTCAAATCACACTGCTTGGCCTGATGATAGCAATCCTGCTTCTGATGGCTTACACACCTCTTGGCTACCTGAATATCGGACCTCTTGCCATTACTTTTAACATTATTCCGGTTGCCATCAGCGCAATTACAATGGGACCTGTAGGCGGAGCCATTGCCGGAGCCGTATTCGGACTGACCAGCTTCGGACAGTGTATCGGCATTGGCGGTACCAGCATTATGGGTGCTACCTTATTCGGAATCAATCCATTTCTGGCATTTGTACAGAGATTTATCCCAAGACTGGTTGACGGACTTCTGCTTGGATATATTTTCCAGGGCGTTCGCAAAAAATCAAAAAATATTTATGTTTCCTGTGCAGTGACAGGCTTTTGCTCCGCATTTCTGAACACTTTGTTCTTTATGGCACTGCTGGTAGGACTTTTCGGAAATACAGAGTATGTGCAGGGCCTTATGGGCGGAAAAAATGTAATTCTGTTTATCTGCACATTTGTAGGAATCAACGCAGTATGCGAGATGATTTCCGCCACTGTGATCACGGGTGCTGTGGGAGCTGCCCTTTATAAGGCAAGACTGCTTCCTGGCGCAGAGAAAAAGGCTGACAAGGCGGTAAAGGCAGCAGAGGTTTAAAATACAGATAGATGATTTATGTCCGGGCAGACTTTGACTGCGGACGGGAAAAAGGCCAGACGGCTGATAAGAAACTATGGAGGGAAACTATGATCTTAGCAATTGATATCGGAAATACAAACATTGTGGTTGGGTGCATTGACCGGGAGAAGACTTATTTTATTGAGAGACTTTCTACGGTCCGCACAAAAACAGAGCTGGAATATGCAGTTGATTTAAAAACGGTTGTTGACATTTACCACATTAAACGTACAGATATTGAAGGCTGCATCATTTCCTCTGTAGTTCCCCAGATCACCAATGCCGTGAAGCTTGCTGCTGAGAAGGTGCTTCACAAGGAGCCCATGGTTCTGGGACCTGGAGTGAAGACCGGTCTGAATATTATGATGGATAATCCGGGACAGCTTGGCGCTGACCTGGTGGCAAATGCGGTTGCGGGAATCCATGAGTATCCCCTTCCTCTGGCGATTATCGATATGGGAACTGCAAGCACGGTGAGCGTGGTTGATGAAAAGAAACATTATGTGGGCGGTATGATTTTTCCCGGAATGGGAGTGTCCCTGGATGCCCTCACAGCCCGTGCTTCTCAGCTGAGTGGTATCAGCATTGAGGCTCCCAAACGTATCATTGGTAAAAATACCATCGAGTGTATGAAAAGCGGCGTGATCTACAGCAATGCGGCTGCACTTGACGGTATTGTGGACCGGATCGAAGAAGAACTGGGCCAGAAGATTACAGTAGTTGCCACTGGCGGTCTTGCCCGCAAGATCGTTCCTCACTGCCGCAGGGAGATCCTGCTGGATGAGGATCTTCTGCTGAAGGGGCTGCTGATTATTTATGAGAAGAATCGGTAAGAGAAGATAGGGCGACGGCCGCGAAGCCAGAAATAGCTCTATACGAAAACCAGACACGTCGATATGGCGGCTGTATTAACACGAAAATATAAAAGGCAGATCAGAGGAAGCACAGGATGTGCGGCGCTGGTCTGCCTTTTTTAACATACATTAGTGAAAAGCATTAGAGAAATCTTCTGGTACCGGGGCGGTGATGCACATGACTTCTTTTGTAACTGGATGGGTGAATTCCAGCTGGTAGGAGTGCAGGGGCTGGCGCTTTATGATGCTGTAATCCGGATTGTAGAGAAAATCTCCTGGAAGAGGGTGCCCGATGTGCTTCATGTGCACCCGAATCTGGTGGGTACGACCGGTTTCCAGGTGAAGTTCGATTAAAGAATATGCCTGGAGAAAATCTGTTTTCTGTGCGTCCGAAACAGGAGAGAATATTCCAGCGTGAAGCGCGTAAGCAGCCAGCCTTTCATAATGTGTGACTGCACGCTCCCCATTTACAGGGTCAATCTGCCGTTCAATAGTGGAGCCGTCTGTCCGTCCGATAGGCGCATTTATGGTACCGTGGGACGGCGTGATCCCCTGAACGATTGCCAGATAAGTCCGGCGGATCTGCCGCTGCTTCATCTGGGCGGAGAGAACTGCGGCGCTGTAAGGATTTTTCGCCAGAATAAGAGCACCTGTGGTATCCCGGTCCAGGCGGTTGATGCAGCGGTAGACGAAGGTTTGTCCCTTTTCCTTAAAATACCAGGCCGCTCCGTTGGCAAGGGTGTTGTCGTAATTGCCGATGGAAGGATGCACAGGCATGTCTGCCGGCTTATTTATGACCAGGAGATCCTCGTCCTCATAGAGTATGGAAAGGTCCATTTTCACAGGCAGAATATTCTCGCTGCTTTCCGTTTCCGGGATATGAATGCGAAGAAAATTCCCGGCATGAAGAACCGACTTGCCGAATCCTCTTTCCCCATTTAACTGAATTGCTCCTTTATACGGCTTCATAGAGGAAAGAATGCCCCGGGAAAATCCCTTGCTTCGAAGGAAATCAAGAAGCAGCATGTTTTCCTCGTCTGGCTGTACAGTGTAAGTAAGAATCCGGTCCAAAGTAAGTTCCTCCTGTGTTGTTTTTATTGGCAAAGAATGTTACAGAACATCTGACTTTCATATATGATGATATCGCCGGTAGACGACATGTCCGTTTTGTGAAATAGTCTGACATTATATTTAGAATTTCGTACTGCAATTTTTTCGCTTAAGGTGTATAATAACACAGATAAAATGTGTATGGAAGTATACAATCGATTTTTACGGCTGATTTCTGTGCATCGTGAAGTATGTTGCTGGATACAGAGTGGACAATAACATATGACGAAATGTGCTGCCGAGCACGTGGCCAGTAATCATCCGTTTAGGGGGAAAAGAGAAAACATATGGAACAACAGCAGCACCTTTTTACCAACAAAATGCTCCGGGCTCTTCTGGTGCCTATTATTATGGAGCAGCTTTTAAACGCACTGATGGGAACTGTGGATACTATGATGGTCAGCAATGTAGGCTCCGCGGCGATTTCCGCAGTCTCCCTTGTGGACTCCATCAACGTTCTGATCATTCAGGCGTTTTCCGCACTGGCAGCAGGTGGAACCATCATCTGTACCCAGTATCTTGGTCAGAAAAATCACGAGATGGCAAACAAATCTGCCAGACAGGCTCTTTTTATCATAACTGCCATTTCCGTCTGCATTGTCACATTGGGACTGATTTTCCGTGCACCACTGCTGAGCTTTATTTTCGGAAAAGTAGATGCGGATGTTATGGATAATTCAATGGTCTATTTCTTTTACACCGTACTGTCTTATCCATTTATCGCCCTCTATGATGCCGGAGCTTCCATTTTCCGTGCCCAGGAAAATACAAGAGGACCAATGGTGATTTCCATTATTTCCAATGTGATGAACATTGGGGGAAATGCAGTTTTGATCTGGGTATTTCACATGGGAGTTGCGGGAGCAGCGATTTCCACCTTGGTATCACGAATCTTCTGTGCAGTGGTAGTTCTGTATCAGCTGCGAAAAGACAGACAGCCCATTGCGGTGAGGGATTATCTGAATATCCGCCCGGATGGAAATATGATAAAGCGGATCCTGGCACTTGGAGTGCCCTCTGGTGTGGAGAACAGTATGTTTCAGCTTGGAAAGCTGGCAATCCAGTCCACTGTGTCTACCCTTGGAACCACAGCCATTGCAGCTCAGGCTATGACCAATATTATGGAGATGCTGAACGGAACGGCTGTAATCGGCGTGGGAATCGGACTGATGACCGTAGTAGGCCAGAGCCTTGGCGCAGGACGCAAGGACGAAGCTGTGTATTATATGAAAAAGCTGATGATCTTTTCAGAGGTCTTTCTGATTGCCTGCTGTGCGATTGTGTATGCACTGGCGAAACCGATCACCATGATCGGCGGCATGGAGCCGGAAAGTGCCAAAATGTGCCTGAATATGATATTCTGGATCACCATTGTAAAGCCTCTGGTATGGATGCCGGCCTTTATTCCAGCCTACGGCATGCGTGCAGCCGGAGATGTGAAATTTTCCATGATCACCTCCTGCACCACCATGTGGGTATTCCGTTTCTGTCTCTGCGTCTACCTGATCCGCGTCTGCGGCATGGGCCCCATGGCCGTCTGGATCGGAATGTTCACCGACTGGACCGTAAGAGGAATTGTATTCAGTCTTCGCTTTAAAAGCGGGAAATGGATGGAACACAGGGTTGTGTGAACAAAAGCAGCAGTTTTGCGGTCGGGATGGGTCAGGAGCGGCTTGGCTGTTGACTTTTACAGGACAAAATTATATAATGTAACGGATAAAAACAGGGAAAAGTATTTTCAGGAAGCAGGTGGAACTCCTGCACAAGTCCGTTACTGTACAGTCAGATACTGGATGCTTTTTCAGGAACAGGATTTCCTGCGGCAACCGGGATCATTCTGGGAAAAGAAGCTTTGTTGTCACGTTACGACAGAGCTTTTTTTGTGTAAGCCTGGCTGCGGAAAATGGTTTCCATTAAAAATCCCAGCCAATAGCTGAAAAATTTACTTTTATACCTACGGAGGCAAAGGATATGGCACACAAAACCGGTCTGGAAGAGTACTACGTGATCCGCGGACAGAAGAAAATGCGCTTCGGCTACACCACAGGCTCCTGCGCGGCAGCTGCCTGCAAAGGCGCAGCGCTGATGCTCCTTGGGAAAAAGAAGCTGGACAGCGTTCCTCTTATGACGCCCAAAGGAATTCTCCTGGATCTGGAACTCCACCACATTCAGATCGAAGAAAACCAGGTCACCTGCGCTGTCAAAAAAGACGCAGGGGATGACCCGGACACCACCAATGGGATCCTGGTATACGCCACCGTATCAAAGACAAAAGAACCAGGAATCCAGATAGACGGCGGAATCGGTGTTGGCCGCGTGACAAGACCGGGACTTTCCCAGCAGGTAGGAGAGGCGGCAATCAACCCAGTTCCCCGGGCCATGATTCTTCGTGAAGCAGAGGAAGCTGCTGTGTCTTACGACTATGAGGGCGGGCTGAAAGTGGTGATCTCTGTGCCCGAGGGCGTGGAAATCGGCAAGAAAACTTTTAATCCGAGGCTTGGAATTACAGGCGGAATTTCCATTTTGGGAACCTCCGGAATTGTGGAGCCCATGAGTGAAAAAGCGCTGGTGGAGAGCATCCACGTAGAAATGAAGCAGCATTTCGTCCAGGGCGAGCAGTACATTCTTGCCACTCCGGGCAACTATGGCGCAGACTATTTAAGAGAGCATATGACATTGCCCTTTGAGCGGAATATCAAGTGCAGCAACTACGTAGGCGAGACCATTGATATGGCAGTAGACATGGGGGTAAAAGGCATTCTTTTTGTGGCTCATATCGGCAAATTTGTAAAAGTGGCAGCCGGGATCATGAACACCCATTCCCATAGTGCAGATGCCCGTATGGAAGTACTGGCTTCCAATGCCCTTCGTGCAGGAGCTGACGGCGACACCGCAAGAGCGGTTTTAAACTGCAATACAACAGATGAAGCCCTGGACGTTCTTCATGAGAAGCAGCTTTTGCAGCCCACAATGGAAGAAATCATGAAAAAAATCCAGTTTTATCTGGACCACCGTTCCTATGAACAGATCAAGCTTGGGGCAGTGGTATTTAACAATGTATACGGCTATCTTGGCAAGACGAAAGATGCAAAAGAGTTGATCGAAGAAATCAAGAAACAGGACATAGAGCTGCAGAAAAAATAATGCAGGAAGCAGAAAATAAAAGAAACGTAACTGGCAATCAGGAATTTTGCAGTTACGGGAAAGAGAAGTAAATGACAGGAAAATTATACGGCGTAGGTGTAGGTCCGGGAGATCCGGAACTTGTTACACTCAAAGCCTTACGACTTACAAAAGAAGCAGACATACTGGCGTTCCCAGGGGAAAATCCCAGGGAATCCGTAGCCTACAAGATCATGAAGGGCGCATACCCGGAAATCGATACCAAGCAGATGATATCCCTTCCCATGCCCATGACCAAGGACAAAGAACAGTTGAAGCAGGTTCATGACGAAGGCACCAGAATCATCGCAGACCAGCTGGATCAGGGCAAAAATGTGGTATTTTTGACCCTTGGAGATCCCACCGTCTATTCCACCTACCTTTATGTGCACAAACGTGTGGCACAGATGGGATACGACACAGAAATCGTAAGCGGCATCACTTCATTTTGCGCGGTAAGTGCCAGATTTAACCAGGGCCTGGTAGAAAAAGCCCAGCAGCTTCACGTGATCCCGGCTTCTTACCAGATTGAAGAGGCACTGAAGCTTCCCGGCACCAAGGTGCTGATGAAAACCGGAAAACAGATGAAAACAGTGAAAGAGCAGATCAAAGCATCCGGCAGCGAAGCCATGATGATCCAGAACTGCGGTATGCCGGATGAGCAAATATACAGAACCGTAGATGAAATCCCGGAAGATGCAGGATACTATTCATTAATTATTGTAAAAGAGGAGAAAAAGCCATGATTCATTTCGTAGGAGCAGGTTCCGGTGCCCCGGACCTGATCACAGTAAGAGGAAAAAAATACTTAGAGGAAGCAGATGTGGTAATCTATGCCGGATCCCTGGTAAATCCCAAGCTTCTTGAGTGCACCAAGGACATCTGCACTATTTACAACAGTGCCAAAATGACCCTGGAAGAAGTACTTTCCGTAATGGAAAAAGCAGAGGCTGCAGGCAAGACAACAGTAAGACTTCACACAGGAGATCCTTGTATTTACGGTGCTATCCGGGAACAGATGGATGTTCTGGATGAAAAGGGAATCGCTTATGATTACTGTCCTGGCGTCAGTGCATTCTGCGGCGCAGCAAGCGCACTGAATCTGGAATATACTTTGCCGGACATTTCCCAGAGCGTGATCATCACCCGTATGGAAGGCAGAACTCCGGTTCCGCCCAAGGAGAGTATCCAGTCCTTTGCTGCTCATCAGGCAACTATGGTTGTTTTTCTCAGCACAGGAATGCTGGAGAAACTGAGCAGAAGACTGATCGAGGGCGGCTACACAGCAGACACTCCGGCAGCCATTGTTTACAAGGCAACCTGGGAGGATGAGAAAAAATTTGTGTGCACAGTAGGCACTCTGGCTCAGACTGCCAAAGAAAACAACATTACAAAGACAGCCCTTATGATCATCGGTGACTGCGTAAATGCAGCACACTATGACCGTTCTAGGCTCTATGACCCGGGATTTACAACAGAGTTCCGTGAAGCAACAAAGTAATTGAAATAAGATGAAGATTTCCATAATATGTTTCACCCTGACCGGGCAGCAGACCGGAGAAAAACTGAAAAAAGCACTGGAAGAACAGGAGCATGCAGTTTCCCTGTATACGAAGAGCAAGTACATTCCGGAGTCCATAAAAGAGAGTACAAAGGAATGGGCAGGAAAGCAGTTTGAGAGTGCGGATGGAATTATTTTCATTGGAGCCACAGGAATTGCAGTGCGCAGTATTGCCCCCTATGTAGCCAGCAAAAAAACGGACCCGGCGGTCCTGGTGACAGACGAATGCGGGAAATTTGTGATTTCCCTGTTATCCGGACATCTTGGAGGTGCTAATGAGCTGGCATTGCAGGCGGCAGAGGCTTTGCATGCAGTTCCTATTGTGACCACTGCCACGGATCTGGAAGGGAAATTTGCCGTAGATGTTTTTGCAAAGAAAAACAACTGCCATATTTTCCGTATGAAAGAAGCCAAAGAAGTGTCAGCAGCTTTGCTTGCAGGGGAGAAAGTAGGATTTTACAGTGAATTTCCCTGGGAAGGCGAATTGCCGGATGGGCTGGTGAATTGCTGCGGACTTAGGGATGAAAACTGGATTTCAGAAAATGAACCCGGAACCAATGTCCAGAATGATAACCAGATAAAATCGGGAAAACAGGAACCAGAGACAAGGAATGAAATTAGTTCTGAAACAGATTTGGCAGCGATGGAAGCAAAGCTAGAATCGGCATCTGATCTGTTTCCTAAGGTAGGAATTGCCGTCACCATACATAAAAACTGTACTCCATTTCTTTCCACTACTCATGTAGTACCCCAGGCCGTGGCTCTGGGAATGGGCTGCCGCAAAAATAAAGAAGCGCAGGCAGTGGAAAAGGCCGCGTTTACCTGCCTTGAGGAAAATCAGATTTATCCCCAGGCCGTGGCCTGTCTTGCCAGTATTGATATCAAAAAAGAAGAACCAGGACTTCTGGCCCTGGCAGAAAAAATGGGAATCCCATTTGAGACTTTTTCTAGTGAAGAGCTTCTTGCTGTGAAGGGGGAATTTACAGCCTCTTCCTTTGTGAGCAGGACGGTAGGCGTTGACAACGTGTGCGAGAGAAGCGCATTAAAGGCGGCGCAGGATAGAATCTGTTTGAATACCGGTAGGATTCCAGAACGAAACCAGACAAAACCAGGTACCAGGCGAGGTGGGGAACATTGCCGCCTGATCCAGAGAAAACAGGCAGCAGACGGCGTGACAGCCGCCCTTGTCCTTGCAGATTGGAGGATACATTTTGAATAAAGAGAAGAAAATTTACGTAGTGGGCATTGGCCCCGGCTCCTATGAGGGAATGACAGGAGCAGCAGTGGCAGCCCTTGAAAAAAGTGATGTGATCGTGGGCTACACCGTATATATTGATCTGGTAAAGGATCATTTTGCGGGCAAATCCTTCCTTACCACTCCTATGAGAAAAGAGGTAGACCGCTGTGTCATGGCCTTTGACGAGGCAATGAATGGACAGACCGTTTCCATGATCTGCAGCGGAGATGCAGGCGTATACGGAATGGCTGGCCTGATGTACGAGGTAGGAGCCAATTATCCGGATGTTGATATCGAGGTAGTAGCAGGCGTTACTGCAGCTACAGGCGGCGCAGCAGTCCTTGGCGCACCTTTGATCCACGATTTCTGCCTGATCAGCTTAAGCGACCTTCTTACCCCATGGGAAAAAATTGAAAAACGCCTTCTTCTGGCATCGGAGGCGGATTTTGTGATCTGCCTTTACAACCCGTCCAGCCATAAGAGACACGACTATCTGAAAAAAGCATGCGAGCTGATGCTGCAGCACAAGTCCCCGGATACTGTATGCGGCATTGTGAAAAATATTGGAAGAGAAGGGGAATCTTCCCAGATCATGACCCTGGACGAACTGAAGGATACTCAGGTAGACATGTTCACTACCGTATTCATCGGCAATTCCCAGACTCGCAACATCAAAGGCAAAATGGTTACTCCAAGAGGATACAGGGATGTCTGAAATCATTGTATTTGCAGGCACAACAGAGGGATGTGATATCAGTAATTTTCTGGCAGAACATCAGATCCATGTGCTTGCATGCGTGGCTACCGACTACGGCAGCAAATCATTAAAAGAGAACGAATATCTGAAAATCCACGCCGGGCGCCTGACAGAGCCGGAAATGGAAGCACTTCTAAATGAGAAAAAGCCGGAAATGGTTCTGGACGCAACCCATCCTTACGCTGCAGAGGTTACGGAAAATATCCGCACAGCCTGCCAGAACACAGGTTTGGAGTACAGGCGTGTGCTGCGGGAGGCTGGAGCCTATCAGGACCAGGCCGTTTATGTGCCGGATACCCAGGCTGCCATTGAATTTTTGGAGGGGACAGAGGGCAATATCCTTCTTACAACCGGAAGCAAGGAGCTGGGAAAATACACCGCACTTTCTGATGCTGGAGAGCGCATTTATGCCCGTGTCCTTTCCCTGCCCTCTGTGATGGAAACCTGCAAAGGCTACGGCTTTGAGGGAAAGCATCTCATCGGCATGCAGGGTCCTTTTTCTATGGAATTAAATGCTGCCATGCTGCGCCAGTTTGACTGCAAATATCTGGTTACAAAGGATACCGGAAAAGCAGGAGGCTTTCAGGAGAAAATTGATGCGGCCCTTTCCTGCGGAACTGTTCCGGTAATTATTGGACGTCCTCTGAAGGAAGAGGGACTTTCTGTGGCAGAGTGCAGGCATATGCTGGCAGAGTATTTCGGATTTACCGTGAAGCCTCATATTACTTTGCTTGGAATCGGCATGGGAAGCCAGGAAACTCTTACTGTTCAGGGAAAAAAAGCGGCGAAAAGCGCGGATCTGATTATTGGCGCAAAGCGGATGGCAGATGCCGTTCGGGAGCCGAGACAGGCAGTGGTATATGAATACCGCAGCGATGTGATCGCGGATTATATACGGAATCATCCGGAATATGAGAAGGTTGTGATCGCTCTTTCCGGTGATGTGGGATTTTACAGCGGAGCCAGGAAGCTGCTGACGGCACTTGGCGGTAGGGAATCTAACGTGGAGGTAATTTGCGGAATTTCTTCTGTAGTATACTTCATGTCCGAGATCGGGCTTTCCTGGGATGACGCGAAGATCACCAGCGCCCACGGTAAACATTGCAATCTGATTTCCATGATCCGCCATAACCAGAAGGTATTTTCCATTCTTGGAACCGGCACTGCAGTGGCAGAGCTGGCAGGGAAGCTTGTGAAGTATCATATGGGCGAGGTTCGTCTCTATGTAGGCGAGAATCTTTCCTATCCCGATGAGAAGATTTTTGTAAAAAAAGCAGAAGAGCTGACAAACTATGAGGGACAGCCTCTTAGCGTTGTCTGTGCTTTTCATGAAAACCCGGAGCCGGCCCTTTCTACTCATGGAATCCCTGACGAGGAATTTATCCGCGGAAAAGCCCCTATGACAAAGGAAGAAGTGCGAAGCGTTTCTCTTTCCAAGCTTCGCCTTACAGAGGATTCCATCTGCTACGATGTTGGCGCGGGAACTGGTTCTGTGTCTGTGGAAATGGCTCTTCGGGCAGACCAGGGACAGGTGTTTGCCATCGAGAAAAAAGAGGAGGCAGCCGCTCTTCTGGAAGAGAACAAACAGAAATTTGCAGTGGACAATCTGGAAATTATAAAGGGAGAGGCACCTCAGGCACTTGAGAATCTGCCTGCGCCTACCCATGCATTTATCGGAGGCTCTTCCGGTAATTTGAAGGAGATCGTAGCACTGCTTCTTGGAAAAAATCCACAGGTGCGGATTGTAATCAACTGTATTACCCTGGAAACTATCAGCGAAGCTTTGGATGTGCTGAAAGAGTACGGTTTCCAGCAGCGCGAGGTAGTGCAGCTTGCTGCTTCCAGATCCAAAGAAATCGGCCGCTACCATCTGATGATGGGAGAGAACCCGATTTATATTATTACCTGTCAGAATCCGAAAATGCGAAAGTAATTTTTTATATGAGAAGTAAGCAGGAGGGCAATGACGTGCTAAAAACAATACCAAGGATTATGCTTGCGGCAGGAGCCAGCGGGAGCGGGAAAACCCTTCTGACCTGCGGACTTCTGCAGGTGCTTGTAAACCGGAGAATCAAAACAGTCTCTTTTAAATGCGGACCGGATTATATTGACCCTATGTTCCACACCCAGGTCATTGGAACCAAATCCCGGAATCTGGATACCTTTTTCACAGGGGAAGAGATCACCAGATCTCTTCTTGCCAAAAACAGTGCAGACTGTGAAATGGCGGTGATGGAAGGGGTTATGGGATTTTACGATGGAGTTGCCGGAACCACCACACAGGCAAGCGCCTATGATCTGGCGCGGGTTACGGATACTCCGGTAATTCTGATCGTAAACAGCAAGGGAATGAGTGTTTCCCTCGCTGCCTACATAAAGGGTTTTATGGAATACAAAAAAGACAGCCGCATAAAGGGTGTGATTTTCAATCAGATGTCCCCTATGCTTTACCCCAGAATGAAAAAGCTGGTGGAAGAGGAACTGGGAATCAAAGCTCTTGGCTATGTGCCAAAAGTAGAGGATTGTGTGATCGAAAGCCGCCATCTTGGCCTGGTGCTGCCGGAGGAAATTCCAGAGTTGAAGCAGCGTCTTCTGAAGCTGGCAGACGTACTGGAGAAAAGTCTGGATATAGAGGCGATTATACAGCTGGCCAAAGAGGCACCGGAGCTTTCTTATGAGCCGTTAGAGGAAGAGAAGACAAGGGCATCGATTATGGCATCAGAGCCAGAAAAATGTACACAGAATTCTGTTGCTCTATCGGCAGCGGAGAACACGAAGCAGTCGTCCCTCTCTTCTGTAAAAGAGGTATTAAAATGGAAAAGTTCGAAAAAGCTTCGAATTGGTCTTGCTAAAGACGAAGCATTCTGTTTTTTCTATGAGGACAACTTAGATTTGCTTCGTGCGATGGGGGCAGAGTTGGTGCCGTTTTCCCCGATACATGATGCTCATCTGCCGGAAAATCTGGACGGACTGCTTCTCTATGGCGGCTATCCGGAGCTGAATACACAGGCGTTAGAAGAAAATAAGTTTATGCGTGAGGAAATCGCTGAAGCCATAAAAGGCGGAATGCCTTGTCTTGCAGAGTGCGGCGGATTCATGTATCTTCACGACCAGATGGAAGGCATGGACGGAAAATTTTACCAGATGACAGGTGTGATTCCCGGCAAAGTCTGGCGCACGCCAAAGCTTACAAGATTTGGCTATATTACTTTAACTCAAAATGAACCGCTTGTTCTGGGGGAGACAGACTTTGGAAGCAGCCCGGCGCACGAATTCCACTATTTTGATTCGGAAAACTGCGGCACCGCCTTTCACGCATCAAAGCCTCACAGCAAAAGAGGCTGGGACTGCATACACGGATCAGACCGCCTGCTGGCAGGTTTTCCTCATCTTTATTACTACGCAAACCCAAAAATCCCACAGGCATTCCTAAAGAAATGCTTAGAGTATCGTTTGTCTGGCAGATCCAATGATTGAAGAATGCAGCAGATGAAAACAGGGAAAGTTCGTGCATAAATGTTTGAACAATTGCAGGACTTACTTTGCAGAAAATATCGCCTGGAACACAGGTGGAATGAAGGAGCAACAAACATGATACGATTATTCACCCTCCCGGCAGGGTTTCTTCTGGATCTGCTTATGGGCGATCCAAGATGGCTGTACCACCCGGTATGCCTCATCGGAAAACTGATCAGCGTACTGGAAAAAGGAATCCGGAAGGTTTTTCCAAAATCAGAAAAAGGAGAGCTGGCAGGCGGTGTTCTGGAAGTCATCCTTGTGTGCCTGATCACATTTCTGGTTCCTTTTGGCATCATCCATCTGCTTTATGGATGGAACTTCTGGGCAGGCTTTGTGCTGGAAACCTTCTGGTGCGGACAGCTGCTTGCAACCAGATCCTTAAAAGATGAGAGCATGAAGGTATACGACCGTCTGAAAAACGGAACCATTGAGGAAGCCCGCTATGCTGTTTCTATGATCGTGGGCCGGGATACCCAGTCCCTTACAGAGGTGGGAGTTACTAAAGCTGCGGTGGAGACCGTTGCGGAAAACTCTTCCGATGGAATCATTGCCCCCATGCTTTATATGGCGATCGGTGGAATCCCTCTTATGTTTCTTTACAAGGGAATCAACACTATGGATTCCATGCTGGGTTACAAAAACGACAAATACCTGTATTTTGGAAGATGCGCCGCAAAGCTGGACGATGTGGCCAACTATATTCCGGCCAGGACTTCCGGCTGGCTTATGGCCCTGTCCACTGTTTTTGTGGGAATGGACACCAAAAATGCAGTGAAAATCTATAGAAGGGATCGCCGGAATCACGCCAGCCCCAACTCTGCCCAGACAGAGGCTGCTATGGCAGGGGCCCTGGATGTGCAGCTTGCGGGAAACGCCTATTATTTCGGCAAATTATATGAAAAACCAACCATAGGAGACCCTATCCGTCCAGTGGAAATCGAGGATATTCTCCGCTCGAACCGACTGCTTTACGCAACCTGTATTGCAGGCGCAATCCTGTTCTGGGGCGTGCGCATGCTGGTATGGCTGTATGCTGGAATATAAAGCAAGGATATCAATATATAAATATGCAGACAAGCAACAAGTCTGCTGTCTAACGGAGAAACAAAAATGGAAAAACACATACATGGCGGTGATGTCTACCATCACCAGGGGTGCATCGACTTCTCAGCAAACTGCAATCCCCTTGGCACCCCGGAGGGAATCAAAAAAGCCATTATAGAAAGCCTGGATCACATCGGTGACTATCCCCAGGTTGGCTGCGCTCCCCTCAAAGAAGCCATTGCAGAATACGAACACACCAAACCGGAGCAGGTAATCTGCGGAAACGGCGCAGCAGAGGTGATCTTTTCCCTTTGCCGGGCGGTAAATCCAAAGAAAGCCCTGGTGCCGGCTCCCACCTTTGCAGAGTATCAGCAGGCGCTGTACAGCGTGGACTGTGAGGTGGAATATTTTCCTCTGGAAAAGGCAAAACAGTTTGCCCTGGATGAAAGCTTTCTCCAGGCGCTGACCCCGGATGTGGACATTATTTTCCTGTGCAATCCCAACAATCCCACAGGCCTTCTGGTAGAAAAGCCTCTTCTGGAAAAAATCCTGGACCGCTGCCAGCAGCTTGGAATTTTTATGGCAGTGGATGAGTGCTTCCTGGATTTTGTGGAAGCGCCGGAGGCATATACTCTGAAGGAACATCTGGAAAGCCATCAGAACCTGTTCCTTTTCAAGGCTTTTACCAAGCGCTACGCCATGGCGGGAGTAAGACTTGGTTACGGGCTTTGCGGGAATCGTGCCCTTCTGGAAAAAATGGAAAGCATGAGCCAGCCATGGAATGTCTCTTCTATAGCACAGGCAGCCGGCCTGGCAGCTTTGAAGGAAAAAGAATATGTGGAAGAAGGAAGACGGATCACCTTTGAGGAGCTTGCCTACCTGAAAAAGGAGCTGACGGAGCTTGGCTATCCGGTTTATCTATCACAGGCGAACTACGTTTTCTTTGAAGGCCCGGAAAATCTCTATGACCAGCTGGAACAGAAGAAGATCCTCATTCGGGACTGCAGCAACTACACCGGACTTTCCAAAGGGTATTACCGGGTGGCAGTGAAGAATCACCAGGACAACCAGCAGCTGATCCGGGCGTTGAGAGAATTACAGAAATGATTTTTTTACATGATTTAGATGAAGTATAACTTACATATTCAGGGGGAGGAACACATTTTGGCAAAAGCAATTATGGTGCAGGGTACCATGTCCAATGCAGGAAAAAGCCTTCTGGCAGCAGGGCTTTGCAGAATTTTCAAGCAGGATGGATATCGGGTGGCACCCTTTAAATCCCAGAACATGGCACTGAATTCCTTTATCACAAAAGAAGGGCTGGAAATGGGACGGGCCCAGGTGATGCAGGCGGAAGCCGCAGGAATTGCCCCATCCGTTCTGATGAATCCCATTCTTTTGAAGCCCACCAACGATGTGGGTTCCCAGGTGATCGTAAACGGCGAGGTCCTGGGAAACATGAGCGCCAGAGACTATTTCAAATACAAAAAGAAACTGGTGCCAGACATTATGAAGGCGTACAATGCCCTTGCAACAGAAAATGATATTATTGTTATAGAAGGAGCAGGAAGCCCTGCGGAAATCAACCTGAAAAGTGATGATATCGTAAACATGGGAATGGCGAAAATGGCCAAGGCTCCAGTGCTGCTGGTAGGCGACATTGACAGAGGCGGTGTTTTTGCCCAGCTGATCGGAACAGTTATGCTGCTGGAAGAAGATGAGAAAAAGATGGTAAAAGGCCTGATCATCAACAAATTCCGCGGAGACAAAACCATTCTGGATCCCGGCGTGGATATGCTGGAGGAAAGAAGCGGCATTCCGGTGGTTGGGGTGGCACCTTATCTGAACATTCAGGTGGAGGATGAGGACAGCCTGACAGAGCGTTTTGAGACCAAACGCTCTGTGGATCTGATTGACATTGCGGTAATCCGTGTGCCAAGAATTTCCAACTTCACGGATTTCAATCCTCTGGAGAGCATTCCGGGCGTTTCCCTTCGCTATGTGAAAAATCCTTCTGAGCTTGGCAATCCGGACATGATCATTTTGCCCGGAACCAAAAACACTATGGAAGACCTTCTGTGGATGCGGGAAAACGGGCTGGAAGCGCTGATCCTGAAAGAAGCCGCAAGAGGCAAGCTGATTTTCGGAATCTGCGGCGGCTATCAGATGATGGGAGAGAGCTTAAGCGATCCTCATGGGGTGGAAGCCGGCGGTACCATAAAAGGAATGGGACTTCTTCCAATGGACACTGTTTTTGCTGAAAAGAAAACAAGGACCCGGGTGGAGGGTACCTTCGGAGAATTGGATGGAGCTTTTGCAAAGCTTAGCGGCACTGCGCTGGAGGGCTATGAGATCCACATGGGCGAGACCGTTCTGAAAGGAGCGGCGAAGCCATCCACTGCCATCTGTGACAGCGTGACAGGGGAGCAAAAAGCCGACGGAGCCCATCTTGACAATGTGTGCGGAACCTACGTCCACGGTGTTTTTGACAAGGAAGCTGTGGCAGAGGCAATCGTTCACATCATCGGGGAAAAGAAAGGACTGGATGTATCCGAAATGACCGGAATGGATTTCCAGGCGTTTAAGGAAACCCAGTATGATATTCTGGCGGCAGAGCTTCGGAAGCATTTGGATATGAAGAAAATTTATCAGATTTTGGAAGAGGGGGTATAAAAATGAAGGTAGAACTTGAAAATGTAAAGCCAATGGACATAGAGAAAAGAAGCTTTGAGATTATCACAGAGGAGCTTGGAGATACCCCTCTGATTCCGGGAACGGAGCTGGTGGTAAAGCGCTGTATCCACACAAGCGCGGATTTTGATTATGCGAAGAACCTCTGCTTTTCTGAAAATGCAGTGGAGAAAGCAATCCAGGCAATCAAGGACGGCGCCTGCATTGTAACGGATACCCAGATGGCAAAAGCGGGAATCAATAAGCGTGCTCTTGCCAGATACGGCGGCGAGGTTTATTGTTTTATGTCCGATGAAGATGTGGCAAAAATCGCAAAGGAAAATGGTTCCACCCGTGCCACAGCCAGCATGGATAAAGCGGCAGGGCTGAATAAGAAGCTAATCTTTGCCATCGGAAATGCGCCTACTGCACTGGTTCGGCTTTATGAGTTGATAGAGGACGGAAAGCTGAATCCGGAGCTGATCATCGGCGTGCCAGTAGGCTTTGTGAATGTGGTACAGTCCAAGGAGCTGATCATGCATACGGATGTGCCTTATATTGTAGCAAGAGGACGCAAAGGCGGATCCAACATTGCGGCATGTATCTGCAATGCGCTGCTGTATATGATCGATAATAATCGGAGGTAATTGAGCTTAGAGCGTATGATTTGTTAAGGACAGCCTGTCAGATCATACGCTGTTTATATAAAGTGAATTTCAGGCAGTGACAATCGATTTCAGTAATTCACATGCGGGAACGAAATCCTGTACTGCCATAGAAGAGCAGGACATCAGAACCGTTACCTCTGATTCGGTTTCTTTTAGAATCTGCAGACGCAGGCCTTTCACACGGGCCTGCTTTTTTAATTCTTCCCCGTTTTTTTCGCAGGGCAGGGTAAGAGCAAGACTGGTTCCGGCAGAGCCCGCCTGGATCTGACAGACTGAGCCGAACACCTGCCGGATCGCGCTTCGAAGCTGCTTTAATTTGGAAGCGTAAAGCCGTTTCAGCCTTCTGGTCTGGGCTGCAAGATGGCCGTCCCGGATAAACTGGCACAAAGCGATCTGCTCTGCCTTGGAAGCGGTCTGATTATAAAAGGAGGCTTTTTTTCGGTAGGCGGCAAGAAGCTCTGGCGGCAAAATCATAAAGCTGATTCGGATGGAGGGCAGCAGAAGCCTGGAAAAAGAGCCAATATAAACCACGCCTTGCCCTCCGGAAAGTCCGAACAGGGAAGGAGTAGGCTTCTGAAAATACACGAACTCATTTTCAAAATCATCCTCAATTACAAGATGATGCCGCTCATCTGCATATTTCAAAAGCTCCAGACGGCGTTTTACCGGCATGATCTCGCCCCACTTGGTCATATGCGCCGGGGAAACATAAACCACATCGCAGTCTTTATTCCGATAGTGGATTTCATAGCCGTAATCCGCAAAAACAGTACTTCCATGGACAAAAGAAGGTGTGGGAAAGGATACCTGTTCGAAATTCGGATATACTTCCCGGATCAGCGGGCACAGAATCTGCAGAAGACTCTGGAAGCTGGCACCTACCACAATGTCATCCGGGGAACACAGAATGTTCCGGCGCTCCCGGATATAAGCAGCCAGCGCTTCCCGGAAATCCGTCTCCCCCTGGGGCTCTCCGTAAGTGAGCATGCGCTCATCCTGGCGAAGGGCGCTTTTCATATAACGGCTCCACAGATCGAAGCGGAAGCTTTCCCGGTCAACGCCGGAGGAGGCAAGGTCATAGCGGTAGTGGATTTCATCCCGTCTGTCCGGCTGACTGCTCATATGGTGGTGAGATGCGATCTCCGTTACGTAGTAGCCGCTCTGGGCCTTTGCCATAATATAGCCGTCTGCGGCAAGCTGCAGATAGGCGGTCTCAATGGTGGTGCGGGAAAGCTTCAGCTCCTGGGAGCATTTGCGAAGAGAAGGCATTTTGCTGCCCGGAGCCATTTTCCTATCCAGAATCAGCTTTTTGTAATATTCATAAACCTCCATGTAAAGATGTGTGGTGCGATTCTGGTCTTTTGCAATGTCTAACATAAAACTGTCCCCTCGAAAAAAGTTTAATTTGGATATTTCTGTACATACACTTAAGTGTTATTCTACAATATAAACATAAAATTTACAAGATGTTAGAATCTGCTGCTCATGATCAAGGGGATAGCAGCTAACATCTTTGCAGGAGTGATAGATTTGAAGAAAATAGCAGTGATTCAGGATTTGTCCGGGCTTGGGAAATGTTCTCTGACAGCCGCCATTCCCGTAATCTCGGTAATGGGCGTGCAGGCAGTCCCTCTTCCCACGGCAGTTCTCAGCAACCAGACTGGTTACCCGTCCTACTATGCCTGTGACTATACCGATCATATGGAAAAAGTCATGGATGAATGGGAGAAGCTTGGGTTTGCCCCAGACGGGATTTATACCGGATTTCTGGCAGACGAGAAACAGGCAGACAAGATCCTGGACTTTTTCAGAAGATTTCGAAGCCCGGAGACCATGGTGCTGGTGGACCCGGTAATGGGAGACAACGGCAGCGCTTATGGAATTTACACAGAAGGGCTTCGGGAAAAAATGCTTCAGTTGGTAAGCTGTGCCCAGGTGATCACGCCAAACCTTACGGAAGCGTTGCTTTTGCTGGACGGAAAGTCAGAGATGGAAAAAAGATATGCATCCCTGATGGCCCTGGCAGGGGAGAAACGCCTGGAGCAGATTGGGAAAATCGGGGAAGAGCTGGCGGAGCGCTTTCATCTGCAGGCAGCAGTAATTACCGGGATTGAATATGAAAAAGAAACCCAGGCAGTGAAGGCAGGTACAGAGGAAGTGCAAACCCAGATGGGAAATCTGGTAGTGGAAAATGGTGTGCTCTCCTGGTATTTTGCCAGGAAAGAGGGCAGCAGCTATTCCGGAACCGGAGATTTGTTCGCTTCCATTTTAAGTGCAGGCCTGGTGCGGGGAATGTCCATGATGGACTGCGTGAAACTGGCAGTGGATTTTCTCTCCAAAGCAATTTCAGAAACCGTAAAAGAGGGAACCGACCGGAACGATGGGGTTTGCTTTGAGAAATATCTTGGGGAATTGTGTAAAAAGAAATAGAAAGGTGTGTATATCATGGCTGATATTGTATATTGTTATAATGATGAGGTGTATTTTAATCTGACGAATAAATGTCCCTGCAACTGTACTTTCTGTATCCGAAATAACGGGGATTCTGTGGGAGAGGCAAAGACGTTATGGTTTGACAAAGAGCCAACTATGGAGGAAATTTACAAGGCAATCGATGCATTTGATTTCTCAGGATATAAAGAAGCTGTCTTCTGCGGCTACGGAGAACCAACCATGGCACTGGACAAGCTGATTGCAGTCAGCGAGTACATGCGAAGAAAATATCCGGCACATCTTGACCGGGACGGGAATCCCTGTGCAGGAATCAAGCTTCGCCTGAATACAAACGGCCTTGGTGACCTGATCAATAAGCGCTCCATTGCAAAAGAAGTCTGTTCCGCAGTAGATGTAGTTTCCATCAGCCTGAACATGCCCGATGCCAAATCCTACAATGAAGTAGTCCGCCCGGCATACGGGGAGAAAGCCTTTGATGCAATGCTGAAATTTGCCGCAGACTGCAAGAAGTATACGGAAAATGTGAAATTTACAGTAGTAGACTGCATTGGCGAAGAGAACATCGAGAAAAGCCGCAAAGTGGCAGAAAAGATGGGAATCCCGCTGCGGGTAAGAGAGTACACGGCGGAATAATTTCAATTTGCCACAAAAAGTACCATAGGCCTTTTGGGGCATATTTTAGAGTGATGCGGCTCATAGAGAACATGGTTGTTTATGACAAACTCTCCGCCTTTTTACAATGACGGAGAGTTTGTTATATTGATAAATTGCATATATCTTTGGAAAATCTGCATGATCTGCTTTGTGGTATATATTGTCTGAACTCGACCTGTGCAGTTTACTACAGTGCTTTCATTCGGGAAAAAGTTTTTGCAGATCAATATTTGTGTTCAATTAACTGAAACAGTATTTCCCGAAATTGGGGTACGCAGGCCAGAATGTCCGCATTGGCAAGATAAGGCAGCTTCTCATTTTTCCAGTCAGAGATGGTGCCGCCTGCTTCTTTTAGAATGACCGTAGCCCCGCTGTAATCCCATGGCTTTAAATTCTGCTCCAGAAAGGCGTGCTGTCTGCCGCAAGCCACATAGCAGAGGTCAAGAGCAGCAGATCCGGTTCTCCTGAAATCCGCGCAGTTCATAAATACATTATAAAATACCGGGAACAGATCCTTCGCCCGGTTTTTTTCATAAGGGGAAGATCCAAAGGAAACCACCGCATCTTTAAATTCCGGCTGGTCCGAAACGTGGATCGGCACTCCATTTAAAAATGCCCCTTCTCCCTTTGCCCCGCAGAAAAGTTCTTCTGTAAACGGATTGTAAACAACTCCGAAGGTAATTTCCCCCTTTTCATAAAGTCCCAGGGACACTGCGCTGAGATGATAGTCCCGTATCAGGTTGGTAGTTCCGTCAATGGGATCCAGAATCCAGTAGGATTTCGCCGGGTCCAGACCAAGGTTTTCCTTTTCCTCGGCAATTAACGCAATATCCGGAAACTCTTTGGCAAGGGCGTCCTTCAGGAAATTCTGAACTGCCACATCTACATTTGTCACATAATCCGCAGCCCCTTTTTCCGTCACCTTCTCATGGGTCATTTCCTGAAAAATCAGGGGTTTGGTCTGCTTTACAAGTTCTATTATTTTGTTCTGATTTTCTGTCATAAGTCTGTACACCTCCAGATAGAATTTACCATAAATGTTCTCGCCGGGCAACCAGTACAGCGAAAATTAAGTTTCTGCGTCAATATAGCGGTTACTTAATATTCGCTGTACTTGGGCTTATAAAAAATTTTCTTTACTCAGCATACAGGGTAAGTTATAATAAAATTTGTCTGAAAATATCGAATTTCAGGAATACGCGGAGGCATTTAATCGTTACGAAATGGGCATGGCGCCTGTAAGCGGCAGGACCATGTATGAAAATGATGGGAATTATGGAGGAAATGAAAATGGGCGAAACAGCCAAAAAAGCAATTCTCGCAGTGAGCTTCGGAACCAGCCACAGCGATACCCGAAAAGTAACAATCGATGCCATTGAGGAAGACTTGAAAGCAGCATTTGCGGACTGCAGTCTTTACCGGGCATGGACCAGCAAAATGATTCTTGCCAGACTGGAAAAAAGAGACGGCATTCATTATGACAATGTAAAAGAAGCCATGGAACATATGTTAAAGGACGGCATCACAGATGTAATCGTTCAGCCAACCCACGTAATGAACGGTGTGGAAAATGACCTTATGAAAGAGGACGTCCTTACATATGCAGGTCAGTTCCAGTCCGTGACCTTTGGCACCCCTCTTCTGACTACTGAAGAGGACAATGAACTTGTAGTAAAAGCAATTGCAGAGGCATTCCCGGCAATTGAGGATAAAGAAACTGCACTGGTGCTTATGGGTCATGGAACCGAGCACTACGCCAACGCAGTTTATGCAGCCCTTGACTACAGATTTAAGGACATGGGACATGAAAATGTGATCGTGGGAACTGTAGAAGGCTACCCGGAAATTTCCCAGGTATTAAAGCAGTTAGAAAAATGCGGACCCAAAAAAGTGGTAATTGCCCCTCTTATGATTGTTGCAGGAGACCATGCCAAGAACGACATGGCCGGCGATGAGCCAGATTCCTGGAAAACCATCATCAGCCAGAAAGGTTATGAAGTACAAACCGTCCTCAAAGGCCTGGGCGAATACGAAAGCATCCGCCATATTTTCGTGGAGCACGCAAAAGCTGCGAAATAAATCTAAAATCCTTCAGGGATAAGCAGACGCAGAAGATCGCGTAGTGCGGGCTATGCTATTTTCTGCAATAAGAAGAAAATAAATGAGACTGGATGCTGCTCCATAAGATGCGGTATCCAGTCTTTTTGGCAGAAGTTAATCGTATCGGCAAAAATAAAATAATTGAAATATGTATATTTATTGTCGATAATTCGAATCAAGAATTTGCGCAGTAGGTTGTTGCACAAATTACATCAAAATTGAATTGAAATAAAAGCGGTATAGTAGAGGAAGATAATACGTAAGATAATACGCAAGATGATGGAACGGTTGGGAGTAAAAGCGAAAGAAGGATTCTGAAGAAATTACCTTTAACGAGACCGTTTGTTTCTTGAAAAATAGAACAATATATGATAAATTATAAATGTGACGTAAAAATAGTCACATTTATAAAAAGGTGATTGATATGAAAAAATTTCTGGAAGAATCATTACGGCAAAATGTAATAATGATGGAGAATAAAGAGTTATATAAAAAGCTCCCATTAGTATATCGTGGAAGATATGATATTTTTAAAGTAGAGACGAATGGTGTATTGTGGATGGCTCTTCATCCAAAAGATGACGTTGGACTTGTCCTGCTGCGAAGAGACAGAGCTAGTGTAGAAAAAATCACAGGGTTAAACTGTGCAATATTTCTTGACCGAACGACATTCTATATAAAAGAAAAGCTGATGGAAGAAGGAATTCCGTTTGTAATAGATGGGAAGCAGGTATTTCTCCCGTTTATTGGATATTTGTTGAGTAAGGCAAATGAAAGAGAGCTGGCACCAGTTCATTTGATATCATTTCTGACGCAAAAAATGCTTCTGACAGCTATTTATGAACGCTGGAATGGAGTGAAAGTATCTGATGCAGCGAAAAGATTGGGAGTGTCAACAAAATCTGCAAGCCGATGTTTTGATGAGTTGGAATATTTAAATGTTGGCGTGTTAGGTATGAAAAGTAAATCAAGAGTCATCGAGATTCCAGATGACCGAAAAGAATTATGGCTGCAGATTGAACATATATTAAGAGATCCAGTCATTCGAAGATTTATTCTGAGAGAAGATATGAAACTTGAAAAGAAAGCAGGTATTTCTGCTTTGTGTGAGTATTCTCTTTTGTCCGATAATGTTTATCCTACCTATGCAGTAACGAAGAAAGAACTGAAAGCCAGTGGAGTGAAAATGGAAAAACAAGCAGGTAAACTGGAAGAAATTGGCTGTGTCGTTTTGGAATTGGGATATTTTATTGATTTTTGTGGAAAAGGATTGCAGGATCCTTTGAGTGTAGCATTGTCACAGACGGGAGAGGAACAAGAAGAGGAACGGGTTGATCTTTCTATTAATAAGATGTTGGAGGAATATGTATGGTCAAAGGATTAGACACATTTCGGAAGTACTTTGTAGATTATGAAGAACAGTATGTCTTAATAGGTGGCGCTGCCTGTGATATTCTAATGGACTCTCTGTCCTAAGAACAGAATATATAATTCTTTTTAAAGCAAAAGCGTATCTTGATTTGAAAATGCGAAAAGATTTAGGTGAAAAAGTTGATTCCAGTGATATTAAGAAGCATAAAAAAGATGTTTTGCGCATTGCTTCAGAACTTATGCTTGAAAAAGTGGAAGAGTTGCCAATAGCGGTAAATACTGATATACATAGTTTGATTAACTTATTGGAGCAAGAACCATTTGATCAGAATTCTTTGAAAAGATATATGCTGAAAAATGAGGATGTTGTGGAATTGTTAAAAAGAGTATTCGGATAGAACCTGTGACGTTGAGGATATTCTGTAACTTATATCAGTGGATAATATGGTTATATACATCGAGAATATTTTTAGTATATAGGTTTAAACACAATAATTTTACACACGAAATCTAATTAGATGTGCGTAAAAAATCAAATGCTATGGCAAAGGCTTTAAAACAGTTGATTAGTCAGCAAGTCTATCACTTATAAAGTTGTAAACTGGTGTATTAAATTTGAAAAATTATGAATTTCATTTGTTAAGCAGATTGAATTTTTTTATAAAATCCGTATAATAGAGGAAGATAATACGTAAGATAATACGTAAGATAATACTCAAGATGATGGAGGTGTTTACATGGGAGAATACAAACCGCCTTTTACTATAACGAATAAAATATTATCGTATGTATCGTCGATTTCAGAAAAAATAGGGCGGATAACTGCAACCGGAAATCTGGAAGCAAAACCGCATTTGAGAAGAAACAATAAAATCAGATCCATTCATTCCTCGCTGAAAATTGAAGCGAACTCACTAACTTTGGGACAGGTTCGAGATGTTATTAATGGTAAGGCTGTGTTAGGCGCACAAAAAGAAATTCAGGAAGTAAAGAATGCCTATGTGGCCTATGAACATTTATGATACATCGAGTGATAAATTTCAGAATTATTATAAAGATGTGTCACTTCGCATGAAGAATAAAGAATTGGATATTCTGATTGTAGTAAATATGTTTCTCACAGGTTTCGATGCCACAACTATGAATACGCTGTGGGTGGATAAGAACTTGAAAATGCATGGACTGATACAGGCGTTTTCCCGTACTAACCGTATTTTGAATTCTATCAAGACCTTTGGAAATATTGTGTGTTTCCGAAGTTTGCAAAAGCGTGTAGATAGTGCCATTTCTCTGTTTGGAGACAAGAATGCCGGAGGTATTGTTCTGCTGCAGAGTTTTAAGGATTATTATTACGGTTACGAATCTGTAGACGGGAAACCAATGCCAGGATATGTGGATATGATGAGAGACTTAAAAAATAAGTTTCCATTGTCAGAATCACAAATTATCGGAGAACAGAATCAGAAAGACTTTATTGCTTTGTTCGGTGCGATTCTTCGTATGAGGAACCTTCTGCTTTCCTTTGATGAGTTCAAGGGAAATGAGCAGATTTCCGAGCGTGATCTACAGGATTACCTTGGACGTTATCAGGATTTACGTGATGAGTGGAAGCGTAAGCGTCAGAAAAGTACAGATATTACAGATGATGTGGTATTTGAGATTGAACTGATTCGTCAGATAGAAATTAACATCGATTATATTCTCATGCTTGTAAAAAAGTACCATGATACCCATTGTGAAGATAAGGAAGTGCTGATAAACATCAATAAGGCAATTGAGGCCAGCCCGGAACTGCGCAGCAAGAAAAAGCTCATTGAAAATTTTATTGCAGGAATTAATGACGTAGATGATGTTCTGAATGAGTGGCACGAGTTTGTAGTAGAACAGCGTGATCAGGACCTTAATGCAATCATTACAGAAGAAAGGCTGAAGCCGGAAGACACACGGAAGTTTATGGAGAATGCGTTCCGTGACGGAGAAATCAAAACAGCTGGAACAGATATCGATAAACTCATGCCGCCGCTTTCCCGTTTTGGCGGTGGCGGAAGAGCCAAGAAGAAACAAGGCGTCATTGACAAGCTGAAAAATTTCTTTGAAAAGTATTTCGGTATCGGTGGTTCATCTAACTTTACTGAGCCAGAGCATAAGCCGGTGACATATAACTTGAGCGGTCAGGAAACGCTGTCGATGGCAGCAGAACCAAAAACACCATACGGAAAACAGCCATAACATATTGTCAATAAAACCGGGAACTCTTTTTCCCGGTTTTATTTGACAATATCGGGCTGAATTAGTAAAATAGGCAATGGACGTCAGCGCAGGCCCGTTTTTATTCATTCTGCTCTGACGAAGCAATCGAAAGTTTTTCAGAAGGAGAAATTACATAAGATGAGTATTTCCATGATTGGAATCGACCATAGTATGGCTCCCGTAGATATACGAGCCTTATTTGCATTTACAAAGAAAAATGCAGGGGAGGCCATGGAAAAAATAAAGGAACAGCCGGGAATCTACGGCTGTATCATATTGTCCACCTGCAACCGCCTGGAAGTATGGGCAAGCGTAGACGAGGAAGCGGAAATTTCCCTGTATGAGGAATTGTGCCGACTGAAAAATGTCCACAACGACGAATACCGGAAATATTTCACCAAACGGGAAGGCCACGATGCCGTAGAACATCTTTTCTACCTTTCATCCGGCCTGAAATCCCAGATTCTGGGAGAAGACCAGATCCTCACCCAGGTAAAAGATGCCCTTGGAATCGCAAGAGAACACTTCACCACAGACGGTGCCCTGGAAGTTCTTTTCCGCATGGCTGTGACCGCAGGCAAGAAGATCAAGACAGAGGTCCCTTTTTCCCACGGCAACCCTTCCGTCATCCACCAGGCCATCCAGATGCTGGAAAAACAGGGCTACTCTGTTGCCGGTAAAGTCTGTATGGTAATCGGAAACGGGGAAATGGGAAAAGTAGCCGCTCAGGCTTTAGAGGAAGCTGGCGCAGACGTAACCGTCACCGTAAGACAGTACCGAAGCGGCGTGGTAAACATCCCCTTTGGCTGCAAGCGAATCAACTACGGGGAAAGAATGGAGTACCTTCCCAAGTGCGACCTGGTGGTAAGCGCAACCGCAAGCCCCAACTTCACCCTCCGGGAAGAACTGTTTGAGGATCTGGAGCTTGAGAAAAACATCATTCTCATTGACCTTGCCGTGCCAAGAGACATTGAGCCGGAAGTAGGCCGATTCGAGGGCGTCACTTTATTTGACATGGACAGCTTCCGCATGGACGAAACTCCCGCAGAGCTTCAGGAAAACTTAGAAGCCGCAGGAAAGATCGTCAGAGAGCAGATGGACGAATTTTTCAAATGGCTGGATGGAAAGGAACTGATCCCGAGAATCCAGGAAATCAAAGAAAATGCAGTCAACGATTTTAACCTGCGCATTATGAAGCCTCTGAAAAACAGCCCTCTGGAAGAAGAGGACAAAGAGAAGTTGATGAGCGCAGTAGACAAAGCAATGGAGAAGGTAGTAAACAAAATGCTGTTTGGCCTAAGAGACAGCATGAATGAGAAGGCATTTCTGGAATGTGTAGCCGGACTGGAGAAAACATATGAAAAATAAGCGCTATTTTCCACTGTATGTGGATCTGTCAGATAAAAATGTGGTTGTTGTGGGTGGGGGAACCATTGCAACCAGAAGAGTAAAGGCACTGCTGCTTTTTACAAGGAACATCACTGTGATCGCGCCGAAAATGACGGCAGATCTGTGGGAGCTTGGCAAGCTTGGCAAGATCCAGATCCAGCCCCGCCCTGTGAAAAAATCCGATTTTTCCATGGCGTATATGGTGCTGGCTGTAACCAACAACAGGGAATTAAATGAAGAAATTTATCATGCCTGCAAAGAAGAGGGAATCTACGTAAATGTAGCCAGCGACAAAGACCTGTGCGACTTTTATTTTCCCGGGATCTGCCTGAAGGATGATGTGGTGGTGGGAATTACCGCCAGCGGCATGAACCACAAAAAAGCCAGAGCCGTGCGCGAAAAAGTGCAGGCCCTTCTGGAAGAAATTGCAAAAGACGAGGAGAGTTATGAGTAATAAAATTGTGATCGGCAGCAGGGAAAGCAAGCTTGCCGTACTTCAAAGCCAGATGGTACAGGACTTCATTGTACAGAATCATCCGGACATGGAAGTGGATATCCTTACCATGAAAACCACCGGAGACAAGATTCTGGACCGTACCCTGGACAAAATCGGAGGCAAAGGCCTTTTTGTAAAAGAACTGGACCGGGCCCTTCTGGAGGGAAGAAGCCAGCTGTCTGTACATAGCCTGAAGGACATGCCCATGGAAGAATCCGAAGAGCTTCCCATCCTGGCATTTTCCAAGAGAGAGGATGTAAGAGACGTGCTGGTGTTTCCAAAAGGCTGTGAAGAACTGGATGCCTCAAAACCAATCGGCTGCTCCAGCCTGCGAAGAAAGCTGCAGCTGCAGGAAATTTTCCCAGATGTAAAAGTAAAAAGCATCCGCGGAAACCTTCAGACAAGACTGGAGAAATTAGACTCCGGAGAGTATTCTGCCCTTGTTCTTGCGGCAGCAGGACTGAAGCGCCTTGGCCTGGAAAAAAGAATCAGCCGCTATTTTGACACAGAGGAGATCCTCCCGGCAGCAGGCCAGGGAATCCTTGCGGTACAGGGCAAAAAAGGACTGGACTATGAGTATCTGAAGGGCTACGATGACCCGGAGGCACATAGTGTTGCCCTTGCGGAACGTGCATTTGTAAGATATTTAAACGGCGGGTGTACCTCCCCTGTGGCAGCTTACGGCCAGATTCAGGAGGGACAGTTAAAGCTGTGCGGCCTTTACTATGAAGAAGAGACCGGACATTATCTCAAAGGAAGCAAAACAGGAGCCGTATCAGAGGCCGAAGCGCTTGGAATCGCCCTTGCAAAGGAGCTGAAGGAGCGCTGCCGGAAGGAATATAAAGTGGCAAAACAGGAAGAAAGAAAAGAGATGGGAAAAGTCTGGCTGGTTGGTGCAGGCCCTGGAGATGCAGGTCTTTTCACCTTAAAAGGCGCAGACGTGCTGGAAAAAGCAGACGTAGTGGTATACGACAGCCTTGTAGGCCAGGGAATCCTCACCAGGATCCCGCCGGATGCAAGACTGATCAACGTTGGAAAACGTGCCGGACATCACATGATGCCCCAGAATATGATCAATCAGGTGCTTGCAGACGAGGCGAAAAAAGGAAACCGGGTAGTGCGCCTCAAAGGCGGCGATCCTTTCTTATTTGGAAGAGGCGGCGAGGAACTGGAGCTTCTTACGAAAGAAGGGGTTCCCTATGAAGTGGTACCGGGAGTGACCTCCCCTATTTCCGTGCCTGCCTACAACGGAATTCCGGTAACCCACAGGGATTTTTGTTCCTCTGTGCACATCATTACCGGACACAAGCGCCAGGGAATGGAATATGACATTGATTTCAAAGCGCTGGTTCACACAAAAGGAACCCTTGTTTTCCTCATGGGCTTAACGGCCATGGAAGACATCTGCAAAGGCCTGATGGAGGCTGGAATGGATCCGGATATGCCGGCAGCTGTATTATCCAAGGGAACCACAGCAGGACAGAGAAGAGTGATCGCCACCATTTCCACTTTGAAAAAAGAATCCGACAGACAGAAGATCAAGACTCCGGCCATTATTGTGGTAGGCAAAGTCTGTACCCTTTCTGAAGATTTTGCATGGTACGAGAAGCTGCCGTTGGCGGGATGGAAGATTCTTGTCACAAGACCGAGGGAAAATATTTCCAGAACAGCGGCAAAGCTTCGGGAAAAAGGCGCTGAGGTACTGGAGCTTCCGTCCATCAGCATCAGCCCCCTTGAGGATCAGAGCAGGCTTCAGGAAGCGTTTGCAAAGCTTAACACCTATGACTGGCTGGTATTTACAAGTCCCGCAGGCGTGGAAGTATTCTGGCGGGAACTGGGCAAAAAGAAAGTGGACATCCGCTGCCTTGGCAGCGTCAAAATCGCAGCCATCGGCGAGGGCACCAAAAAGAAGCTTCTGGAAAGAGGCATCTACGCAGATTTCGTGCCATCTGTTTATGACGGCGACACCCTGGGCAAAGAGCTTGCCAGCCTTTTGACAGGAAAAGAAAAGATCCTGATTCCAAGAGCTATGCTTGGAAACAAGACTCTGGTAGAAGAACTGGAAAAAACAGGCGCTTCAGTTGAAGATGTGCCTACCTATGAAACCGATTACCAGAACTGCCCGCTGATCGACGAGAAAAAGGAATTCGAAGAGGGCAGCATTGATATGGTCGTATTCACAAGCGCTTCCACTGTGAAAGGCTTTGTGAAGAGTACAAACGGACTGGACTATTCTAGGGTGCGTGCTGCCTGCATTGGCAAACAGACCAAAGCCGCAGCAGATGCTTACGGAATGCAGACCTATATGTCAGAGAAAGCCACCATCGACAGCCTGATCGAGCTGGTTGAAACATTAAAGAGGAGTGAAGAAAAATGGAACTGATCAAAAGACCAAGAAGATTAAGAGGCGGGGAGACCCTGCGAAAAATGGTAAGGGAAACCAGAATGGACAAATCCTCCCTGATCTATCCTTTATTTGTTATGGAAGGAACCGGGATCCAGGAAGAAATCCCGTCCATGGAAGGCCAGTACCGCTACAGCCTGGACCGTCTGCCTTATAAGTTAGAGCAGCTGGAAAAAGCAGGAGTAAGCAGCATCATGCTTTTTGGAATTCCGGATCATAAGGATGAGATCGGAAGCGGTGCCTATGCCCAGGACGGCATTGTGCAGAAAGCCCTTCGTTCTGCCAAGGAAAGATTTCCGGAAATGTATTATGTAACAGATGTCTGCATGTGCGAGTATACTTCTCACGGACACTGCGGCGTGCTTTGCGGTCATGATGTGGACAATGACAAGACCCTTGAGCTTCTTGCAAAAACAGCCCTGTCCCACGCACAGGCAGGATCCGATATGATCGCGCCTTCTGATATGATGGACGGCCGTGTGGCAGCAATCCGTAAGGAACTGGATCAGGGCGGATTTTCCAATATCCCGATCATGTCCTATGCGGTGAAATATGCTTCTGCTTTCTACGGCCCGTTCCGTGATGCGGCAGGAAGTGCCCCGGCCTTTGGCGATCGCAAGAGCTACCAGATGGATTTCCACAACAGAAGAGAGGGGATGAAAGAGGCTCTTATGGATATTGAGGAGGGCGCAGACATTATTATGGTGAAGCCGGCAATGTCCTATCTGGATATGGTATCTGAGATTTCCAAGGCTGTGAATGTTCCGGTAGCTGCATACAGCGTAAGCGGCGAGTACGCCATGGTAAAAGCAGCAGCCAAAATGGGCTGGATCGATGAAGAGCGCATTATCGGGGAAATGGCAGTTGGCGCATACCGTGCCGGTGCCCAGATCTATATCACCTATTTTGCAGAGGAAATCGCAAAAATGATGGACGAAGGGAGAATCGGCTGATGACAAAGTCTGAGAAGCTTTTTGAAAGAGCAGTAAAAAGGATTCCAGGAGGCGTAAACAGCCCGGTGCGTGCCTACGGATCCATCGGAGAGGCACCAAGATTTATTGACAGGGCAGACGGCTGCTACATTTACGATGTGGACGGCAACCGCTATATTGACTACATTGATTCCTGGGGACCGATGATCCTTGGCCATAATTTCCCGGCCATCCGGGAAAGTGTGTTAAAGGCATGTGAGAACGGCTTAAGCTTTGGCTGTGCCACTGAGATTGAGGTGGAGATGGCAGAGTTTATCTGCGAGAGGATCCCTCATGTGGACATGATCCGTATGGTCAATTCCGGAACAGAGGCCGTTATGAGTGCTATCCGTGTTGCCAGAGGCTTTACCGGGAAAAATAAGATCATCAAATTCGCAGGCTGCTATCACGGACACAGCGATGCCATGCTGGTAAGTGCTGGCTCCGGTGTCATGACAAGCGGCGTGCCGGACAGCGCAGGCGTGCCAAAGGGATGCACAGAGGATACCATGCTGGCAGTTTACAATGACATTGGCAGCGTGAAGGCTCTTTTTGAACAGGCAGACGGCCAGGTGGCAGCTGTGATCGTGGAGGCAGTTGGAGCCAACATGGGTGTGGTTCCTCCATGCGAGGGCTTCCTTGAGGGGCTTCGGGCTCTTTGTGATCAGTATCATGCACTTCTTATTTTCGATGAGGTTATCACAGGATTTCGTCTGGCATTTGGGGGCGCAGCCCAGTATTTTGGCGTAACTCCGGACCTTGTGACCTACGGTAAGATCATCGGCGCAGGAATGCCTGTGGGCGCTTACGGCGGAAGAAGAGACGTGATGGAGCTGGTTTCCCCGGCAGGAAAGGTTTACCAGGCAGGAACCTTAAGCGGAAACCCGGTTGCCATGGCAGCAGGTCTGATCCAGCTGAAATATTTATACGATCATCAGGAAATTTATAAAGAACTGGAAGCCAAGGGCCAGATGCTTTACGGCGGCATGGAAAAAATTGCCCGGGAAAAGGGCCTGAAGGTACAGATGAACCACATCAGCTCCCTGGGAAGTCTGTTCTTTACCGGGCAGCCTGTAGTGGACTATGTTTCCGCCAAAACCTCTGATACCAAGGCCTTTGCAGAGTATTTTAAGAAAATGCTGAAAATGGGAATCCACATGGCACCTTCCCAGTTTGAGGCAATGTTCTTATCTGCTGCCCACACAGATGAAATTATTATGGAAACTCTGGATGCAGTAAAGCTTGTTCTTTGAAACCGGGTGTGGTATAATTCAGTTACAAATTACATAAAAGAAACCAAACCAGTTACTGGGAATGTACTGAACAGTAACCAGGACCGCTGCAGATTGAGAACGGAAAAGCAGCGAAAGCAAATGGTTTCCAGAAATGAGACTGTAGGAGGCTAGACAAATGGGGAAGAAATATGTGGCTTATGTAGGTACCTATACTCACGGAACCAGCAAAGGAATCCAGGTTTATGACGTGAACCTGGAAGAAGGTACTCTCACAGAGAGAAGCGAAGTGGAAGTAAGCAATGCATCTTATACCGCAGTGTCCAAGAATGGCAAGTATCTGTATTCCATCGAGGACGAAGGAGTTGCGGTTTTCAAGCGTGATCACAACGGTGATCTGTCCCGTATCAACAGCGTTGATATCGACGGCATGCGCGGATGCTTCCTGGCAACAGACGTAGACGGCAAATATCTTTACGTTGCAGGCTATCATGATGGCAAGGTGACAGTTGTGCATACACATAAGGATGGACGTCTTGGAAGCGTTATGGACGGCGTGTTCCATACAGGACTTGGAAGCGTGGCAGAGCGCAACTTCCGCCCTCATGTAAACTGCGTGCGTCCCACACCGGACAATAAGTATCTCTGTGCAGTAGACAATGGAATCGACCAGGTAAAGGTGTACCGCATCAATAAGCGCACAGACAAGCTTGAGCTTGTAGATATTGTCCGCTGCCCGAGAGAGAGCGGCCCGCGTATTATCCGCTTCAGCGCAGACGGACGTTTTGCATACATTCTTTTTGAGCTGAGCAATGAGATCAAGGTGTACAGCTATGACGGAAGCGGAGATGCTCCGGAGTTTGAACTGCTTCAGAGCGTATCCACTCTGGCGAAGAAGGAGACTGGTGTTTCCCACAATGCAGCTTCCGGACTTGCGCTTGCACCGGACGGCAAGCACCTGTTCTGCACAACAGCAGGTGAGAATACCGTTGCCATGTTTGAGGTAGATGGGGAGACCGGACTTCTGGAGCGCAAATTTGTGCTTCCGGTTAGCGGTGATTACCCGAAGGACCTGGTAATCTTCCCGGATAACCAGCACATTGCCGTTGCCAACCATTCCAGCAACAGCGTAACCACCTTCAAGGTAGACTACGAGAAGAACATCATTATGATGAAAGGCAAGCCCCGTAAGATCGAGACTCCGAACTGCATCAACATCTGGCCGGTTCCGGATGGAGAGGACATTGAGGATTTGGAGGCCTGATGTTTTCGTGAAAAAGCGATTATAAAAAACAAGGACAGTTATCTGAAAGTAAAAGCAGATAGCTGTCCTTGTTTTTGCAAGTGCAGAAATTTAGAACTAAGTAGTTTGTAAAAGAAAACTCCCTCCGAATCCGGGAGGGAGCTTTAGAGCGTGTTTGAAAAATCATTCCCGCAATCTGTACGCCCCACTTTGCGGGAGATTTTGCCCGAATTCAGTTGCCGTAGCCCGCTACGGCGCCTTCATGCGGACAAAATCTCCCACAAATTGTGACGCACATCTTGCAGAAAGCCTTTTTCAAACACGCTCTAGGAAAAGACATTTCTTACAGATAAAAATCCTTCACATAATCCATGCGGGCGCTCATGTTGGAGAACATGGCATCTACCAGGGTGATGGCAGCCATAGATTCTACAACTACAACGGCTCTTGGCACGATCACCGGGTCGTGGCGCCCCTTGATTTCGATGGAAATATTTTCTCCGGTCCTGGTGACAGTCTGCTGTGCCTGAGAGATGGACGGAGTAGGCTTTACATGGGCGCGAAGAAGAATCTGTCCGCCGTCACTGATGCCGCCAAGGATACCTCCGGCGTGATTGGTGGTTTTTGTGATCTTGCCGTCTTCCATGTGGAAACCGTCATTATCCGTGGAGCCTTTCATGGAAGAAACCTTTACACCGTCACCGACTTCTACAGCCTTGACTGCGCCAATAGACATCAGTGCCTGCGCAAATGCTGCATCAAGCTTGCCAAAAACAGGGTCTCCGATACCTGCAGGAACACCATTAATACGGCATTCGATCACGCCGCCTGCACTGTCATTTTTTCTCATGCACTGCTCCAGATACTGGACTGCTTTTTTTGCGGCAACCATATCCGGCATATAAAAAGAATTCTCCGAAATCACCTCAGGATGAAAGCCCTGGCAGGAGACAGGTCCGATAGAGCTTGTATATGTCTGCAGGGTAATGCCAAGCTCTTTAAGAATCTTAGCTGCAATGGCACCGGCTGCTACCCGGCCGATGGTCTCCCGTCCGGAGGAACGTCCTCCGCCTCTGTAATCCCGAAAACCGTATTTGCTGTCAAAGCCAAAATCCGCATGTCCGGGACGGTAAGTCTGGGCAATATTTCCATAATCCTGGGAACGCTGATCCTTATTATACACGATCAGGGAGATGGGAGTTCCTGTAGTTCTGCCCTCGAATACGCCGGAGAGAATTTCTACCTGATCACCCTCACTGCGGGATGTAGTGTAGCGGCTCTGTCCAGGCTTTCTGCGATCCAGATAAACCTGAATGTCGGCCTCTGTAAGGAAAAGTCCTGCAGGTACTCCGTCCACAACTGCCCCAAGTGCCTTGCCGTGAGATTCTCCCCAGGTAGTTACTGTGAATTTTTTTCCGAATGTTGACTGACTCATAGGCGTAAAATCCTTTCTGTTTTTTGACTATATCGTATTAAAGTACGAATGTGTTGTTAAAGACATTATAGCGAAATGCTAAAAATTTGTAAACCGAATCTATTAGAATTGACAAAATTTCTTGTACAAATTATAATGGAAACTGTATTTTTGTGATGGAAGGAGTGCAGATTGTGGTAAGGGTTTTCAAGACAATAGAAGGGGCAATTCATGAAATCCAGGAGCCACAGGAGGATTGCTGGATTGCGATGACCAATCCTACTGCAACTGAGATATTTGAGATATCCGAGCGATTTGGAATTGAAGTGGATGATCTTCGGGCACCTCTTGATGAAGAAGAGCGTTCCCGTATCGAAGTGGAAGACAATTATACCCTGATACTTGTAGATGTTCCGATCATTGAGGAACGTAATGAAAAGGATTGGTACGGCACCATCCCTCTGGGCATTATAGTTACCAGGAAAATGATCATTACCGTATGTCTGGAGGATACGCAGGTACTTACCCGTTTTATGGAAGGAAGGGTGCGGAACTTTTTTACCTATATGAAGACCAGATTTATTCTGCAGATTCTGTATCGCAATGCGACCATGTACCTGCATTATCTGCGAATTATAGATAAGAAGAGCGAGCAGGTAGAAGAGAAGCTTCATATGTCTACTAGGAATCAGGAATTATTAGAGCTTTTGGAACTGGAGAAATCACTGGTCTATTTTACAACCTCTCTTCGTTCCAATGAGGTAGTGCTGGAGAAGCTTCTGAAAGTAGAGAGTATCAAGCAGTATCCGGAGGACACAGATCTTCTGGAGGATGTTATCATAGAGAATAAGCAGGCAATTGAGATGGCGAACATTTACAGCGGTATCCTGAGCAGTATGATGGGAACCTTTGCATCTGTTATTTCCAATAACTTGAACGTGGTTATGAAGGTTTTATCTGTCATTACCATTGTTATGAGTATTCCCACCATTGTGTTCAGTGCCTACGGCATGAACCTAAGTCCTGCAGGAATGCCTTTTTCAGCAGATAAATGGGGATTTTTAGTGGTAATCGTGTTGTCCGTTCTGGTAAGTATTGTGGCGGCAGTGATTCTATCCAAGAAGAAATTTTTCTGATCATCAGAGAATGGAGGATTACATGAAATTTATTGACAAGTGGGAACGCAAATATGGAAGATTCGGAATTCCCAATCTGACAGTTTACATTATTGTTTGTTACGTGATTGGCTATGCGCTTACGATCATAAATCCAAGCCTTCTGAACTGGCTGAGTCTGGAACCGGCGTATATTTTGCGTGGACAGATATGGAGACTGGTGACATGGGTTTTGTATCCGCCAAGTACTGCAGGTGTACTCTGGTTTGCAATTGCGGTTTTATTCTTTTATTATCCGATCGGAACGTCACTGGAGCGTACGATTGGTACCTTTAAATATACTTTGTATATTTTTTCGGGAATCCTGTTTACAATTATAGGCGCTTTTATTTTATACTTCCTTCTTGGAGGGAATGTTCTGGTAGGAAGCGTATTCTCCACCTATTATATCAGCTTGTCCACATTCCTTGCATATGCAATGTGCTATCCGGATATGTCGGTTCTTCTTATGTTTATCATTCCGGTGAAGATGAAGTGGATGGCGGTTTTCTATGTAGTGATTGTTGCATATGAAATGATTCAGTACATTATGGCAGGTGCATGGTATCTGGTGATCCCTATTGTGGCTTCACTGTTGAACTTCATTATTTTTTACTTTGGAAGTAAGGATTTCAGTCGGTATAATCCGAAGGAGGTCCACAGAAGGAATGAATTTCGCAGGGCGATGGAGCCAAGAGGACGTACCGGGTCAGGCGGTGGTGCACTGACCAAGCATAAATGTGCAATTTGCGGGCGCACCGAGCTTGATGATCCCAATCTGGAATTTCGCTTTTGCTCCAGATGTAACGGAAATTATGAGTACTGCCAGGACCATCTTTTTACTCATACACATGTGAAGTAGAGCCTTTTCAATATGCTTTGGCACATACTTTAAACAGAATCCGGGGGTGAAGCAGATGGTTTTGCTTCCTTGGGATTCCGGGAACTCACTATAGATGTGAGGTTCTGTAAACTATTACAAACAGAGGGATAAACTGCTATGAAAAGAACAAAAATCATCTGTACTCTGGGACCGGCCTCCAGTAAGAAAACTGTATTGAAAGCTATGATGCGTGCCGGAATGGATATTGCCCGTTTTAATTTTTCCCATGGCTCTCATGAAGAACACAGAGGGCGCGTGGACATGATCAAGAACCTGAGGGAAGAGCTGAATATTCCTGTTGCTATGCTTCTTGATACCAAGGGACCTGAGATCCGTACCAAGCTTCTGAAGGATCATAAGAAGGTTATGCTGGAAACAGGAAGTGAATTTACACTTACCACAGGTGACATAGAGGGAGATGAAACCCGTGTTGCCATTACGTATGAGAATCTGCATAAGGATGTTAAAAAAGGCGGCAAAATCCTGATCGATGATGGTCTGATCGAGCTGGAAATCGAGAATATAAAGAACTGTGACATTGTCTGCCGTGTTTTAAATGGCGGTGAGCTTGGCGAGCGTAAAGGAATCAATGTCCCTTATGTGAAAGTGAAACTTCCGGGAATTACAGAGCAGGATAAAGCTGATATTTTATTTGGAATTCAGCAGGAATTTGACTATATTGCAGCTTCCTTTGTCCGGGATGCAAAGGCAATCCGGGAAATCAGACAGCTTCTGGATGAAAACGGCGGTCAGGATATTGGTATCATTGCCAAGATTGAGAATGCAGAGGGCGTTGAGAATATCGACGAGATCATTAAGGCAGCAGATGGAATTATGGTTGCCAGAGGTGATCTTGGAGTGGAGATTCCTCCGAGTGAGGTTCCCTACATTCAGAAGATGATCATCCGCAAATGCAACGAAAATTACGTTCCGGTTATCACAGCTACACAGATGCTGGATTCCATGATCCGCAATCCGCGTCCAACAAGAGCAGAGGTTGCAGATGTTGCAAATGCTATTTATGACGGTACAGATGCAATTATGCTGTCAGGTGAGACTGCGGCAGGTAAATACCCGCTGGAGGCACTGAAAATGATGGTAGAAATCGCACAGAATACAGAGCCTCATCTGAATTACGAGTCCTACACCCATGGCCGTAATATGTGCGGAGAGAGCCGTGTTTCCAGTGCTGTGGGGCTTGCAGCAGTACAAACAGCAAGAGATTTGAAGGTAAAAGCTATTGTAACGCCTACCTTTAGCGGAAGAACGGCCAGACTGATCTCCAATTTCCGCCCGGCTGTTCCCATCTATGCAGTTACGCCCAGTGATACGGTTCTTCACAGACTGCAGCTGGTTTGGGGTGTGACTCCGTTGAAGGGATATGAGAAGGATTCCACAGAGCATATTATTTCCCAGGCCATGAGCGTTGTCCGCAGAAAGCGTCTTGCAAAGAAGGGCGATCTGATCGTGTTTACTGTAGGAGATCCGGCTACGAATATGACCAGGGAGGGTGCTGTTACAAACATGCTTCATGTGATTGAGGCTAAGTAACAAATAGCTGTACATTTTATAAACGAGGAGAAACTATTATGAAAAAAACACCTTTTGTAACATTGGAGAAGGTTCAGGAAATTGCAAAGAAGTATCCTACACCGTTCCATCTCTATGATGAGAGGGGAATCCGTGAGAATGCACAGGCTTTAAAGGAAGCATTTGCATGGAATAAGGGATTTAAGGAATTTTTTGCCGTAAAAGCAACACCTAATCCATTTCTCATTAAGATTCTGCAGGAATATGGCTGCGGCTGTGACTGCTCTTCCATGACAGAGCTTATGCTTTCCAAGGCAATCGGCTGCGGAAAGGGAGACATTATGTTTTCCTCCAATGATACTCCGAACGAAGAGTTTAAGTATGCAGATGAAATTGGTGGAATTATTAATCTGGATGATATCACTCACATTGAGAGTGTGGAAAAGGCTGTAGGCAGGATTCCGGAAATTATCAGCTGCCGCTATAATCCAGGCGGAGTATTCAAGATCAGCAATGATATTATGGACAATCCGGGAGATGCCAAATACGGTATGACAACGGAACAGATTTTTGATGCTTTCCGTATTCTTAAAAGCAAGGGTGCAAAGGAGTTTGGTATCCATTCATTTCTTGCCAGCAATACTGTAACGAACGAATATTACCCAATGCTTGCAAAGGTAATGTTTGAGCTTGCTGTTAAGCTTCAGAAGGAGACAGGAGCGCACATTAAGTTTATCAATCTTTCCGGTGGTATCGGTATTCCGTATCGTCCGGAACAGACACCTAATGATATCCGTGTGATCGGAGAGGGTGTGCGCAAGGTTTACGAGGAAGTTCTTGTTCCGGAAGGAATGGGAGATGTGGCAATCTACACTGAGCTGGGACGTTTCATGATGGGACCGTATGGCTGCCTGGTAACCAAGGCAATCCATGAGAAACATACCCACAAGGAATATATCGGCGTGGATTCCTGTGCAGTAAACCTGATGCGTCCGGCTATGTACGGTGCTTATCATCATATTACCGTTCTTGGCAAGGAGGATCAGCCTTGCGATCATCTGTATGACATTACAGGATCTCTTTGTGAGAACAATGATAAATTTGCCATTGACCGTTATCTTCCGAAGATTGACATGGGAGATTATCTGGTGATCCATGATGCCGGTGCCCACGGCTTTTCCATGGGCTACAACTACAACGGCAAGCTGAAATCTGCGGAGATCCTTCTTCACGAGGACGGAACCTTCGACATGATCCGCCGCGCCGAGACCCCAAGAGACTACTTCGCAACCTTCGACTGCTTCCCGATTTTTGAGAAGCTGCTGGAAGATGAGGAGAAGGCGTGATTGCCGGGGATGAATTGTAATTAGGCAATTAAGCACAATATAAAAAGCGATATCGTTCAACTCCGGAAGTTGAGTGGTATCGCTTTTTGTGCAATTAAATCCAAGCAACAAGATGGGCGGCTATAAATACTTTTGGCTTCATGTTTACTCCCTTAGGTAAGAAAAAATCCCGCAGGACAAGGCTCTGACGGGATTCATAGAAACGTATGAAATTGCCGGCAGTGGGACTTGAACCCACACGTAGTTGCCTACAACAGATTTTGAGTCTGCCTCGTCTGCCATTCCGACATGCCGGCGGTTGAAACAAGATATATGATAGCATAAATTGTCATGTTATGCAAGTGGATTTCCGAAATTAATTTATGAAATTGTGTAAAAAATACACACAATGAGGAAATAAAGGAATGATGAAAAGAATGAAAAGTTTATAAATTTTCCGGGCAGAATATTGATATTCCCAATTAGAAATGCTAAAGTATTTAACAGTTGACAGAATATGGAGGAAATGCCAATGAATATTGACCATAAAAAACCAGAGAACCGTCCCTTATACATTTTCGTGCTGGTGGCGGTAGTGGTGATTCTTCTCCTGAACGTGTTCGCAATCCCTGCCATGCAGGAGCGCTCTGTGGAGAAGACAGATTACAGCACATTCCTCAGCAATGTAGAGCGTGGAAATGTGTCCAAGGCAGAAGTACAGGATGATTACATCTATTATGTGGTAAGAAAGAACGGAGAAGACGTTGTCTGCAAGACCGTGCGCATGGATGATCCGGATCTGGTAAGCCGCCTTTACGACGCCGGCACCAGCATGGAGGCAGTAGAGCCCCAGAAGCAGTCCATTCTTCTCAGTCTGATCATAGGTTATGTGATTCCCATTGGCATCTTTGTTTTACTTGGTAGATGGCTGAGCAGGAAGATGATGAGCTCCATGGGCGGAGGTCCTGGCGGAGCCATGTCCTTTGGCAAAAGCAATGCCAAGGTATATGTGAAATCTTCCACAGGTATTAAGTTTACAGACGTAGCAGGCGAGGATGAGGCCAAGGAGCTTCTTACGGAAATCGTAGATTATCTTCACAATCCGCAGAAATATACGGAAATCGGAGCTTCCATGCCCAAAGGTGCCCTTCTTGTAGGCCCTCCAGGTACAGGTAAAACCCTGCTTGCCAAGGCAGTTGCAGGTGAAGCGGAGGTTCCTTTCTTCTCTATCTCAGGCTCTGAATTTGTAGAAATGTTTGTTGGTATGGGAGCTGCCAAGGTTCGGGATCTGTTTAAGCAGGCTAATGAGAAAGCACCCTGTATCGTATTTATTGACGAAATTGATACTATCGGAAAGAAGCGTGACAGCGGAAGCTTCACCGGCGGGAATGATGAGCGTGAGCAGACCCTGAATCAGCTTCTTACAGAGATGGATGGCTTTGACGGTTCTAAGGGTGTTGTGATTCTGGCAGCAACCAATCGTCCGGATTCTCTTGATCCGGCATTGCTTCGTCCGGGACGATTTGACAGACGTATTCCGGTAGAACTTCCCGATTTGAAGGGTCGTGAGGAAATTCTTAAGGTTCACGCCAAGAAGATCAAGATTGCGGATAGCGTACGCTTTGAGGATATTGCCAAGGCAGCAGCCGGAGCTTCCGGCGCAGAGCTTGCCAATGTTGTAAATGAGGCTGCCCTGCGTGCAGTACGTGACGGCAGAAAATTTGCTACACAGGCAGATTTTGAAGAGAGCATTGAGGTTGTAATTGCTGGATATCAGAAGAAGAACCGCGTACTTTCCAATAAGGAGAAGCTGATCGTTTCTTATCACGAGGTGGGACACGCACTTGTAGCTGCCAAGCAGACGGATTCGGCTCCGGTTCATAAGATTACCATTATCCCCCGTACCTCTGGTGCACTTGGATACACCATGCAGGTGGATGAACAGGAACATTTCCTGATGTCCAAGGAGGAACTGGAGAACAAGATCGCCACCTTCACAGGAGGGCGTGCTGCAGAGGAACTGATTTTCCACAGCATCACAACAGGTGCATCCAATGATATTGAGCAGGCGACTAAAATTGCCCGGGGCATGATTTCCCGCTATGGAATGAGTGACGAATTTGACATGGTAGCAATGGAGAGCATGAACAACCAGTATCTGGGCGGAGATGCAAGCCTGAGCTGTTCCTTTGAGACACAGACTCTTCTGGACAAGAAGGTTGTGGAACTGGTGCGCAGACAGCATGAGAAAGCTTACAAGATCCTGGAGGACAACATTGAGAAGCTCCACGAGCTTGCCAAATACCTGTATGAGCATGAAACCATTACAGGCGAGGAATTTATGAAGATTTTGAATGACCCGCCAAGGGTGCTTACAGCAGAAGAATAAGAAACCGCAAAAGGGAGTGCAAAAGAACGATGCCATGTTTTTTTCCACTCCCTTGTGTTTTTTTGAGGATTCGGATATAATAACCGATATGGGCCGTAGGCTTGCAGAAAATACTGCAGGAGAACCTGCAGTGGAAAACAGCGGCGAAGAACTACAGTACCAAAAAGACAGGGGGAAAATCCATGAATTGTCAGACTGCTGAGAGTATGGTAAACCGATATATTGAACATGATCTGTCCGTAAATGAGCTGGAGGATTTTCTGGATCATGTGGAGAATTGTCCATCCTGTTACGATGAACTGGAGACGTATTTCATTGTTCATGCCGCCATGCGCCAGCTGGATGAGGAAAGCGGGGATTCTTCGCTGGACCTTCGGGAGCTTCTTGAGGATGACATCCGCAGATCCAAGCACTATATATTGAAAATGAAATTCCGAAGAGCCTTAAGCGGCGTAGGTTTTTGTACCTTAATTGCTGGGCTTGGAGGATTTTTAATTTATATTATTATGCAGACCTTGTAATCTGCATTACAGCGAATATTAAGTAACCGCTATGTTGACTTGTCTGATTTTTTATATGCTGTGGCAATAGAGCTGATATTTGATTTTCGTTATATTAGAGCGTGTTTGAAAAAAACTGCTGTACAGGAGGCACACATGTGTGAGAAAATTTTATTGATAGATGGTCACAGTATTTTGAACAGAGCATTTTACGGGCTGCCGGATCTCACCAGTCCGGAGGGACTGCACACGGGCGCTGTTTACGGTTTTCTGAATATTCTGTTTAGAGTACTGGAAGAAGAAAAGCCGGAATACCTGGCAGTAGCTTTTGACAGAAGCGAGCCTACCTTCCGTCATCAGAAATATCCAGAATATAAAGGTACCCGCAAACCAATGCCGGAAGAACTAAAAGAGCAGCTTCCCCTGCTTCAGGAAATGCTGGCTGCCATGGGGATAACCACCATTTCCCTGGCCGGCTATGAGGCAGACGATCTCCTTGGAACCCTGGCGAAAAGAAGCGAAGAGAAAGGTATGGATGTGACAGTTCTTTCCGGTGACCGGGATCTGCTGCAGCTGGCATCAAAGAAAACCCTGATTCGTATTCCAAAAACAGCCAAGGGACAGACCCTTATAGAGAGCTATCATGAGGATGAGGTGCTGGAGCATTATCAGGTCACTCCCTCCCAGATTATCGAACTGAAAGCCCTTATGGGAGATTCCGCAGACAATATTTCGGGAATCCCGGGAGTGGGAGAGAAAAATGCCACCCGCTTGATTAAAGAATACGGCACTGTGGAGAATGCTTACGCCCACGCGGAAGAGATTCCCCAGAAACGTGCGCGGGAATCCCTTCTGGAACATTACGAACTGGCACAGTTAAGCCGGGAACTTGCTGCAATTTGTACGGACAGCCCGGTGGAATTTTCCTGTGAGGATGCCAAAGTCGGGGATCTTTACACAAAGGAAGCCTATGAGCTGTGCCGAAAGCTGGATTTCAGAAGCTTTTTGAACCGCTTTGATCCTGCACAGGTGAACGAGGACTCTATGGAACAGGACTTTTTTACCTGCAGTGATTTCGAGGGCTGCGAGGCTCTTTTTGAGAAAGCGGCGCAGGCAGAAGCGGTTGGAGTCAGTCTTCTTGGAGACAAAGAGGGCACATACGGTCTGGGACTGGCATTAAATGAGGATGAAATTTATTACATTCCAGTACAGGGAATGACTACACCAGGCTATCTTAGTGAGAAACTTGAAAGTCTCAGCCAGAATACCATGCTTTGCTCCATGGATGTAAAAGCCATGTTAAAGCATATCGAACTGCGCCCGGAAGCAAAGGTCTTTGACTGCGGTATTGCAGCCTACCTTCTGAATCCATTAAAGAGCACTTATACCTATGAAGAGCTTGCCCGGGATTATCTGGATGGCAAAGCCATTCCTGCAAAAGAAGAGCTTCTTGGCAAAATCTCCCTGAAAAAAGCCTGGGAGCAGGACATGCCAGAGCTGGAGCAGCTGGCATGCTACATGGCCTACACCGCATTTTGTGTCAGAGGGCCGCTGGAAGAGAAGCTGAAGGAAACCAGCATGTGGAAAGTTTACACAGAAATTGAGCTTCCCCTTGTATTTACCCTGGATTCCATGGAAAAATGGGGAATCGAAGTGAAAGGGGAAGAACTGAAAAATTACGGAGATCAGCTGACGGTCCGCATCCAGGAGCTGGAGAAGCTGATCTGGCAGCAGGCAGGAGAGGAATTCAATATTAATTCCCCCAAGCAGCTTGGAGTTATCCTTTTTGAAAAAATGGGAATTCCCGGCGGGAAAAAGACCAAAACCGGCTATTCCACTTCCGCAGACATTCTGGAGAAGCTGGCACCGGATCATCCCATTGTAAACGATATTTTGGAATACAGGCAGCTTGCCAAGCTGAAATCCACCTATGCAGACGGTCTTGGCGCTGTAATTGAAGCAGATGGAAGAATCCATTCCACCTTTAACCAGACTATTACCGCAACAGGCAGAATCAGCAGTACAGAGCCGAATCTTCAGAACATTCCAGTGCGCATGGAGCTGGGAAGACTGATCCGCAAGGTTTTTGTGCCGGAGCCTGGCTTTGTATTTCTGGATGCGGATTATTCTCAGATTGAGCTTCGCGTGCTGGCCCATATGTCCGGGGATGAGAAGCTGATCCAGGCATACCGGGAGGCAGAGGATATCCACAGACTGACTGCATCCCAGGTATTCCACATCCCCCTTGAAGAAGTCACCCCGCTGCAGAGACGAAACGCCAAGGCAGTAAACTTCGGCATTGTGTACGGTATCAGCTCCTTTGGACTGAGTCAGGATCTTAGCATTACCAGGAAAGAAGCAGCTGCCTATATCCAGAAGTATTTTGAGACATACCCAAGTATTAAGGGCTTTCTGGATGGTCTGGTGGAGCAGGGAAAAGAAAAGGGCTACGTTTCCACCATGTTTGGCAGAAGACGTCCGGTGCCGGAACTGAAATCCAGTAATTTCATGCAGCGTTCCTTTGGAGAGCGAGTGGCAATGAACTCCCCAATTCAGGGAACTGCCGCAGATATTATTAAAATTGCCATGAACCGTGTGTATAAGCGCCTTCTGGATGAGAAATTAAGATCCAGGCTTGTGCTTCAGGTACACGATGAGCTTCTCATTGAAACCTGGAAGGATGAAATTCCACAGGTTTCCAGAATTCTGGAAGAGGAGATGAAGGGGGCTGCTCATCTGGCAGTAGAGCTGGAAGTGGACATGCACCAGGGAGATAACTGGTACGAAGCGAAATAAATCCATGCATATGAGGCAAAACAAATGAGAACCATAGGAATTACAGGAGGGGTAGGCGCCGGGAAAAGCACGGTGCTTGCTTTCCTTGAGAAAAAATACGATGCATACGTAATTCAGGCAGACGAAGTTGGCCATCTTGTGATGGAACCTGGGGAAGAATGTTATGAGCCCGTGATCCGCCTGTTTGGAAAAGATGTGATAAAAAACGATAAAACTATTGACCGGAAGAGGGTTTCGGATGTAGTATTTGGACAACCGGATATGCTGGAGCAGTTAAACGGCATCATTCATCCGGCTGTGAAACGGTATATTTTACGAAGTCTGAAAGAGAAGGAACAACAGGGCTGCAAGCTTTGCATTGTAGAGGCGGCTCTTTTCTTAGAAGAGCATTACGAAGAATTCTGCGATGAAGTGTGGTATGTCCACACAGACGAAGAAATCCGGATTCAGAGACTGATGGAGAACCGGGGCTATACAAGGGAAAAATCTCTTGGTATCATCCGCAATCAGGCTTCAGTGGAATATTTCCGTGCCCACACAGACTATACGGTAGAAAATAACGGCGATCTGGAAGAAACATGGAAGCAGATCGAAGAAGGAGTAAGAAGAAATGAGATTTTGTAGCATTGCCAGCGGCAGCAGCGGAAACTGTATTTATGTGGGATCAGAAGAAACCCATGTCCTGGTAGATGCAGGAATCAGCGGGAAAAGAATTGAGCAGGGCCTGAACCAGCTGGAGCTGACAGGCAATGACATTGATGCTATCCTGGTCACCCACGAGCATTCCGATCATGTAAGCGGGCTTGGGGTGATGGCGCGCAGATACCACATTCCCGTGTATACAACAGGCGGCACGGCAGATGCCATCAGCCGTATGAAGAACATGCAGAAGCTTCCCGAGGATACCTTCCATGAGATTGAGGAGGATCAGGACTTTCATATTAAGGATCTGACCATCCATCCGTTTTCCATTCCACACGATGCGGCACAGCCTGTAGGATATCGTCTGGAATGTCAGGACAAGGCAGTGGGGATTGCCACAGACCTTGGCAAATATAACAAATACATAGTAGATAATTTACAGAATCTGGACGCCCTTTTGCTGGAAGCGAACCACGATATCCGCATGCTTCAGGTGGGAAGCTATCCCTATTATCTGAAACAGCGTATCCTGGGAGACAGAGGGCATCTTTCCAATGAAAATGCAGGAAGGCTGCTTTGTCGGCTTTTGCATGACGATATGAAAGCCATATTCCTGGGACATTTAAGCAAGGAAAACAACTACGAGGCTCTTGCCTATGAGACCGTGTGCTCAGAGGTGACCCTTGGAGATAATCCATATAAATCCAAAGATTTCAAGATACAGGTTGCGAAACGTGACAGTATTTCAGATGTGGTCATGCTCTAGAGTGAGGTTGAAAAAGCATTCCCGCAATCTGCACGCCCCAAGCTGGCTTTTTTGCTGCCGCAGATGGCGGCGGTTTCGGAAAACATTCTGTCCGTTTTTGTATACAGGTCATGGGGGAGATCTTGGACTGTTCATCTGGAGCTTTTTTCAAATTTGCTTTAGAGTACAGCAATGAGTTTCCCTGAGACAGCCATAGCTGCTGCTTGCAGCAACAGTCAAATATGGGCCGCATGCCCAAACACAGGAGGAGTATCATGAAAAAAACAATCATCACAGTAGTAGGAAACGACACCGTTGGTATCATTGCAAAGGTATGTACCTATCTTGCCCAGAACCAGGTCAACATTCTGGACATTTCCCAGACGATTGTACAGGGATATTTTAACATGATGATGGTCGCAGACACCAGCGCTTCAGACAAGGAAATTGCAACTCTTTCCAAGGAACTGGCTGCTCTCGGGGATGAGATCGGCGTAGTGATCCACTGTCAGCACGAGGATATTTTCAACGTAATGCATAGAATCTGAAAGGAAAGTCCCGGACAGCTGACTTTCATTAAAAATGTCGTCAGAAGACGACAGTTTCATTATACTTGAAAGGAACACATACGCTATGATTAATATGTTTGAGGTAAACGAGACCAATAAAATGATCGAGCAGGAGAACCTGGATGTTCGTACCATCACCCTTGGAATCAGCCTGCTGGATTGCATTGACAGTGATCTTGATAAATTAAATGAAAAAATTTATAACAAAATTACCACTTATGCTAAGGATCTGGTAGCAACCGGAGAGAAGATTTCTGCCCAGTACGGAATTCCCATTGTAAATAAACGAATTTCCGTAACCCCGATTGGTCTGATAGGCGGAGCTGCCTGCAAGACCACAGAGGACTTTGTGACCATCGCCAAGACTCTTGACAAAGCTGCAAAACAGGTTGGAGTAAACTTTATCGGCGGATACACTGCTCTTGTAAGCAAAGGAATGACCCCCGCAGAAGAGCTTTTGATCCGTTCCATTCCCCAGGCACTTGCAAGCACTGAGCGGGTGTGCAGCTCTGTAAACGTTGGTTCCACAAAGACCGGAATCAACATGGACGCCGTGAAGCTGATGGGAGAAATCGTCCTTGAGACAGCAGAGGCTACCAAAGAGCAGGATTCCCTTGGCTGTGCCAAGCTGGTGGTATTTTGCAACGCGCCGGATGACAACCCGTTTATGGCAGGTGCTTTCCACGGTGTTACAGAGGCAGACAGTATTATCAATGTCGGCGTCAGCGGACCTGGCGTTGTAAAAACCGCTCTTGAGAAAGTAAGAGGAGAGGATTTCGAGACTCTCTGCGAGATGATCAAACGTACCGCATTTAAGGTTACCCGTGTGGGACAGCTGGTTGCCCGTGAGGCATCCAAGATGCTTGGCGTTCCATTTGGTATTGTGGATCTTTCCCTTGCGCCAACTCCTGCAATCGGCGACAGTGTGGCTGAGATTCTGGAGGAGATCGGCCTTGAGAGAGCCGGCGCACCGGGAACCACTGCAGCCCTTGCCCTTCTGAACGACCAGGTGAAAAAAGGCGGTGTCATGGCATCCACAGCAGTGGGCGGATTAAGCGGCGCGTTTATTCCAGTCAGTGAGGATCAGGGAATGATCGACGCTGTGACAGCAGGCGCCCTTACCATTGAGAAGCTGGAAGCCATGACCTGCGTATGCTCCGTTGGACTGGATATGATCGCAGTTCCGGGAGACACCAAGGCATCCACTATTTCCGGTATTATCGCAGATGAGGCAGCCATTGGAATGGTGAACCAGAAGACCACAGCAGTCCGTCTGATCCCGGTAATCGGAAAAGGAGTGGGAGAGACGGTTGAATTTGGCGGCCTTCTTGGATATGCCCCGATCATGCCGGTCAATAATTTCTCCTGCGAAGCTTTTGTAGCAAGAGGCGGACGCATCCCGGCTCCGATCCATAGTTTTAAGAATTAAGCTTACGCAGCAAACGCTGCTTCTTGTGCAACGCACAGGAAAGTTCGGATTTTTATCGGTCATACGATATAAAAACAAGTATCATAATTTTCATTTTAAAAACAAAGTGCAGCCCGGATATGCTTCGTGCATACCGGAACTGCACTTTGTTGTTTTTGGGGGTAAAATCTCCCGCAAATTGTGACGCACATCTTGCAGAAAGCCTTTTTCAAACACGCTCTAGCCGAAATCCTCTATGAACACACTTCCGCTATAAATATATCCTATAACCAGCTATTAAAATTCTATAGTAGACAATCTGGTTGTCCTATGTTATCATCTTAATCACATTAAACCTATTGAAAAAATAGGAAATATAAAACAGGGGGAAATGGAAATGAAAATGAGAATGACCACTGCAGCTTTAAGACTTGTTACTATATTGCATCATCCAAACATTCGGCAGAAAATGTTGTGAATCTTTCAGCTTTGGGAAATCCGTGAATGATTCCATTGCAGCAAATCACAACGAACAGACAATATTTTATAAATTGAACGAGGAGAATTATTATGAAAACGAAAACATTACATAGACTTTTTACAGCTGTTTTAACAGGAACTCTTCTTTTTGGCGGCACACAGCTTGTATTTGCAAATGAACTGGAGGATATTCAGAATGCAGGTGTGATCAAAGTAGGTGTGGAGGGAACTTATCAGCCATATACATACCACGATGAAGATGGAAATCTCACTGGCTTTGATGTGGATGTAGCAAAGGCAATTGCAGAGAAGCTGGGAGTAGAGGTGGACTTTACCGAAGCTGACTGGGATTCTCTTCTTGCAGGAATTGACAGCGGCCGTATTGATACTGTAATCAATGCTGTAAGTGTTACAGACGAACGAAAAGAAAAATATGATTTCGCAGGCCCCTATTTTTATATCGAGCAGCAGGTTGTGATCAAAAAGGGCAACGATGAGATTAAATCCTGGGATGACCTGAAGGGAAAAAAGGTTGCTACCAATATTACCTCCACTACCGCTGACATTTACAAAGCCGCCGGTGCCGAAGTAGTTGCAATTTCCACCTCGGATGAGGCTGCATCTTTGGTTCTCTCAGGCAGAGCTGATTTTTGCAGCTTTAACGCAAATGTGTTCAGCAGTTATCTGAAAGAACACCCGGATGCAGAGCTGGAAGCCGCTTTTTCCGTCCCAGACTCTGTTGATGAATATGCAGTTCCTGTGAAAAAAGGGGAAACAGAACTTCTGGATGCCATCCAGACAGCGATTGACGAATTAAAAGCGGACGGTACTTTATCCAAGCTTTCAGAAAATTATTTTGACGCCGATTTCACTGAGGCACCGGACAGCGAATCATGAGTGAAAGATTAGCACAGATTCTGATTTCTTCTTTTACCAGAATCCTTATCCCCGGAATTAAAGTTACCATTCCCCTTACCTTAATTTCTTTTGTACTTGGCTGTACCATTGCACTGTTTCTGGCAGTGGTACAGACTGCAAATATCAAAGGACTGAAGCAATTTTCCAGATTCTACATTTGGGTATTCAGAGGAACGCCGCTGATTGTACAGCTGTTTATCATTTTCTTCGGTCTGCCCTCTGTGGGAATTGTGCTGGATGCTTTTCCGTCTGCTGTGATTGCTTTTGCACTGAACCTTGGCGCATACAATGCCGAAATTTTCCGTTCTGCCATCCAGGCTGTACCCCAGGGACAGACAGAAGCCGCGTACATGATAGGTTTGAATTATCCACAGACCATGTTACGTGTTGTAATGCCCCAGGCATTTCGGATTGCATTCCCGCCATTATTCAATTCCCTGATCGGATTAACCAAGGATACCTCCCTTGCTTCCAGCATTACAGTAGTGGAACTTTTTACCACCGCACAGCAGATCGCGGCCAGAACCTATGAACCATTTGCCCTGTACTGCGAAGCAGCAGTCATCTATCTAATGATCTGCACGGTTTTAACCTGGATCCAAAACTATTTTGAGAAAAAACTGGTCTGGAATACACCTGCGCCAGTGAAAGGATGATAATATGTCTTATATTTCAAAAATAAATCCGGAAACCGCCGGAGAAAAAGAAAAGAAAGTAATCGAGGAGCACCTTGCACAGGGCTATAAGCTTACCAACGAGAAGCTTACCCTGCTTCACAATGCAGAGGCGTTCAATGCCATTGAGGCCAGTTCTTATGCTCTGGACCGGGAGCTTCAGAGACTGATCGGCAAGCGGGCAGGCGACTTTTTCGAGTATGCCATCTCGGAGGAAAACGACTGCCTGGTATGCAGCACGTATTTCAGAAAGCTTCTGAAAGAGAACGGAATCGATTTCGATACCTTTGAATTTACGGACAAAGAAAATCTCCTGATTTCATTCGGACGCGCCCTTGCCAGAGACCCGAAAAATGTTCCGGAGGAAATTTATGCCCAGTTAAAAGAGCAGTTCACAGAGGAAGAAATTGTAGTGATCACCGCAATGGGCGTGATGATGATCGCCAATAACTATTTTAATGATATTCTGAAAGTAGAAGCGTGAAAACCTATGCTGGAAGTAAAAAATATTCATAAAAAATTTGGTTCAAATGAGGTCCTGAAAGGTGTGGACTTTAAAGTGGAGAAGGGTTCTGTGATCGCAGTTCTGGGAAACAGCGGCTCAGGAAAAACCACCCTTTTGCGCTGTATCAGTTTCCTTGAGCAGGCAGATCAGGGAGAGATTACCTTTGATGACTTCCAGAAGGACATTACCGCAGTTACCAGGAAGGAAATTAAAGAATTGCGGATGAAAATGGGCTTTGTTTTCCAGGGCTATAATCTTTTTCGCAACAAAACAGCCCTTCAGAATGTGCTGGAAGGCCTTACAGCAGCCCGAAAAATCTCTGTCAAAGCAGCCCAAAAAAGAGCTATGGAAATGCTGGGAAAAGTAGGCATGGAGAATCGTGCCAATTTCTACCCGGATCAGCTCTCCGGCGGTCAGCAGCAGCGCGTGGCCATTGCAAGAGCCATTGCCTATAACCCGGAAGTGGTGCTGTTTGATGAGCCCACATCTGCCCTGGATCCAAGACTCACCGGAGAAGTTCTGGATGTTATGCGGAAACTGGCAGACGAGGGAACCACCATGGTAGTAGTTACTCACGAAATGGAATTTGCCCGGAAAGTGGCGAACTGGGTGGTGTATATGGAAGATGGCGTAATTGTAGAAGAAGCTCCTTCCAAAGAATTTTTCGCCTGCCCGAAGAACCCGAAGACCATGGCATTTCTACACATGACAGATTCAGACTATTCCATTTAAAGGAAGTTAGGGGCAAAAAGCATTTTGACCCTAACTTGATATCCACGAATTGCTCCGCTGCAAAGCAGCTGTTACTGTTCACTCCGTGCCCAGTAACACGCTTCGCGATGCACAGAAATCATGCTTTGCATGATTTCGCGCCGCAATTCTCGATATCTTTAAAATTGCACTTGACATTCTTACAGTACTGTGCTAAAGTATAAACCAGTTAAACCGATGAGAAAGAGTAGTAAACCAGATGTGACATTTGGTCATTGTGAATGGAATGAGTGATGACCTGACAGAGAGCGGAGGATGGTGTGATCTTCGTATGAAGCGGCTGGCGGAATGGACTTTCGAGGGCGGCCCGAAATTTTGAACCAAGAGTAGGCACCGACGGGAACCGAACCCGTTACCAATCAGGAGTGTATGTTTGTACATGAGAAAGTGGACGATTTGTCAATTTGAGTGGCACCGCGATAATAAGAACTTATTACCGTCTCAAAGAACAACGAAAGCGTTGTTCTTGAGGCGGATTTTTATTTATCCCACTCATTCTTTCTCGCAGACAAGATGCGGGGAATCGGCTCAGTAATTCCCCAGCCAATTTTAAGAGAGAGAGGAAAACAACTATGAAAAAAAGAATGATCGCAATCGCAGCAGCAACAATGGCAACTATGATGATGGCAACACCTGTTCTTGCAGATGACTATAAGATCGGTATCTGCAACTACGTAGATGATGCATCCCTGAACCAGATCGTAGACAACTTAGAGAGCCGTCTTGCAGAAATTGGGGAAGAAAAGGGTGTAAACTTCGAGATCTCCTATGACAACTGCAACGCGGATGCCAACGTAATGGAGCAGATCATCTCTGATTTCCAGGCTGACGGCGTAGATCTGATGGTAGGCGTTGCAACTCCGGTAGCTATGCGTATGCAGGCAAGCACAGAAGGAACCGACACTCCGGTTGTATTTTCCGCAGTATCTGACCCGGTTGGAGCAGGACTGGTAGAGTCTCTTGACGCACCTGGTGCAAACCTTACCGGAACAAGCGATTATCTGGATACCGCTTCCATTATGAAGCTGATCGAAGCAGTAAATCCAGACACCAAAAAGATCGGACTTTTATATGATATCGGACAGGATTCCTCCACAGCAGCCATCGAAGCAGCAAAGGCTTACATGGATGAGAACGGAATCGAGTATGTAGAGCGTACCGGAACCACCACAGATGAGGTACAGCTTGCAGCAGATGCGCTTGTTGCAGACGGTGTAGATGCCGTATTTACCCCAACGGACAACACCATCATGACAGCAGAGCTTTCTATCTATGAGAAATTCATTGATGCAGAAATCCCGCACTACACAGGAGCTGATTCCTTCGCGTTAAACGGAGCTTTCGCGGGATACGGCGTTGACTATGCAAACCTTGGCGCAAAAACAGCAGATATGGTTGCTGACATTCTTTTAAACGGCGCAGATCCGGCTACCACTCCTGTAGAGACTTTTGACAACGGTACTGCAACTGTAAATACAGAAACCTGCGAGGCACTTGGCCTTGATTTTGAGACTGTCAAAGCAGCTATGGAACCTCTTTGCACACAGGTAAATGAGATCACCACAGCAGAGAGCTTTGATGAACTGGAAGAAAACTAACCGGAGGGAAAAACTGTGACACTGGCTACTGCACTCTCCTTAGGAGAAACTGCCCTGAAACTGGGACTGATCTGTTCTCTGACTGTCCTTGCATTATTTTTAAGTTATTCCATGCTGAATGTCTGCGACCTTTCTACAGACGGCTGCTTTACCTTAGGCGCCGCTGTAGGAGCCGCCGTGGCGGTCAGCGGACATCCTTTTTTATCTATTATAGCGGCAATGCTTGCCGGAATCTGCTCCGGTTTTGTAACCGGATTCTTGCAGACGAAGATGGGCGTGGACAGTCTGCTTGCGGGAATTATTGTGAATACAGGACTGTATTCCATTAACATTGCGGTGATGGGAGGCTCTTCCCTGATCAATATGAACCGTACAGACACGGTATTTTCCATGATGAAGGATGTTCTGGCAGATACTCCATTGAAAGGAAGAGCAGACATTCTTGTTGCGCTGATCGCAGTAGCAGCAGTGATCGCGTTCCTGGTAGTTTTCCTGAAGACACGGCTTGGTCTTGCAATCCGTGCCACTGGAAACAACGCGGATATGGTGAAGTCGTCCTCCATCAATCCCGTATTTACAACAATCGTGGGACTTTGTATCGCCAACTCCTTTACAGCACTGTCCGGATGCCTGCTTTCCCAGTCACAGAAATCTGTGGATATCAACATCGGTCAGGGAATGGTTACCATCGCACTGGCTTCCCTTCTCATCGGCGGTACCATCCTGGGAAAAGGCGGGATCTTTGTAAGAGCGGTGGGAATGGTTCTTGGTTCCTTTATTTTCCGTCTGGTGTATACCGTTGCACTGAGATTTAACATGCCGGCATTTATGCTGAAGCTGGTATCCTCTGTGATCGTCATTCTGGCTATTTCCGGTCCGTACCTGAAACGGCAGTGGCCGCAGCTGAAACGAAGAATGACACACAAGAAGGGAGGATTTTAAGCCATGCTGAAGCTTTCACATATTTCCAAAACCTTTAATCCGGGTACCGTGAATGAGAAGGTGGCAATCCAGGATCTGTCCCTTCATCTTGAAAAAGGTGATTTTGCAACCATCATCGGTTCCAACGGAGCCGGCAAGTCTACCATGTTTAATGCCATCTGCGGGGATTTTCTCACAGATTCCGGTTCTATCGTGCTGGATGGACAGGACATTACGTTTATGCCCCAGCATGCCAGAGCCAAGAACATTGGGCGCCTTTACCAGGATCCTATGAGAGGAACGGCGCCGGGCATGACCATTGAAGAGAATCTTGCCCTTGCGGCAGGAAAAGGCGGCTGGCTTTCCCGTATTTCCAAAAGTGATAAGGAACGGTTCCGTGAGCAGCTGGCGCTTCTGGATATCGGACTGGAGAACCGCATGAACCATCCGGTGGGACTGCTTTCCGGAGGCCAGAGACAGGCACTTACCCTTCTGATGGCAACTATGAATCCGCCCAAGCTTCTGCTTCTGGATGAGCATACAGCAGCACTTGACCCGGGCACAGCCGAGAAGGTGCTGAACCTGACCAAAAGGATTGTGGAGGAACATCATCTGACCTGTCTGATGATCACCCACAACATGCAGTCTGCCTTAGAGCTTGGCAACCGCATTCTGATGATGGATTCCGGAAATATTGTTCTGGATATCAAGGGAGAAGAGAAGAAAGGACTTACGGTAGAGGGACTTCTTGATAAGTTTAAGGTTGGCGTCGGAAAGAAACTGGACAATGACCGGATTCTTCTTTCTAATGAGAAATAAAGATATAAGATACAAACATCCTGACTGCAGGGAATTTTGAAGCAGCCAGGATGTTTTTTGTATGGATAGAAGTTTTTATAAAATTATAATTTGCTGTTTGTATTCATGCACGTAAGAAGTGCCGTTTTTTTGTGCCAGCATGCTCTCGTAGAGGTTGGAGGCGAAGGTGGTTTCGTCCAATAATGGAAGAGCGGAGGAAGACTGAGAGAGCCTTATACGAACAGGTTCGCGATCCGCCAGAGCAGGCTCATCACTGGCAGCTGCAAGGATCTCCTTCGCATTGGCAAGTTTCGTAAGCAAAGGGATGTGCCCACGCTTTTTGATTTCTCCAAGAAGGGCCGAACTGCTTTTTCGAAAGCCCAGAACCCGGGCGTAGGGAATCTGCTCCGGGGCCTTCTGAATATGAAGAAGCATGTGAAGAAGCGCCCTCTGGATCCTGGTGCGGGTGATATCCCTGGTTTTCAGAAGGTCTGCAAACTGGGAAAAGGTCTCGTACTGATCCTGGCAGGCGAGAATTCTTCTGGCAAGAGAGTGGGACATGTCCAGGTATGTGCACAGGCTCGTTTCATTTTCCTGAAGGAGGCAGTAACGGTACAGGCTGTCCAGGTCATTTTCCAGAAGAAAGGCATTCTTACAAATGGCATCGTAAAACAATTCCTGGCAGGATGCAGGAAGAAAATTACGGGCGAGATCTGCAAGTGAAGCAGTATTGGAAGCTGCCGACTGGATCACCGCATTTCGGATGGCAGAAGCCGATGGGAAGCTGTCTGTGAACAAGGAATTTTCATGATAATCATTTCCTTCACGCTTTATAGCAGTCGGCACAATGGAGCTGTTTTCCCGCAGGATGGCCTTGCAGTATTCAATCCCCAGAATATTGTTGGGAGAGGAAAGCACCTGCTGGTATTTTTCAGACTCATTTCCCGGCAAAACTTCCCCAAGGGCCAAGCTCCTGGCTTTGGGAAACGTCATTCCTTCTTTCAGATTCCGTCGAAGAGCACTTTTGAATTCTTCTGGCTCTTCCACAAGAATCCCGGCCAGCTTCATAAGAATCTCCGTGTCCCCGCATTCGCTTCCAAAACAGAGGGTGTCCACCACCCCAAGTCCATCAAGAAGCTGCACGCCGCTCCTTGCAAAAAGCTCCGCGCTGGCTGTGGCACAGGAAACAGGAAGCTCCAGCACCAGGTCTGCTCCGGCACGTAAGGCCATCTCGGCCCGCACATATTTGGAAAGAAGGGCTGGCGTACCCCTCTGCACAAAATCTCCGCTCATAGCAATGACCACATAGTCTGCGCTAAGCGTACCCTTCACATGATCAATCTGATATTTATGCCCTGTGTGAAAAGGGTTGTATTCCGCAATGATTCCAGCTGTTTTCATGAAATTGCACCTCAAAAAATACGTTGTTCTGCCATATTCTAACATTGAAAAGCTTGAAATACAAGGCCGGGTGGCGTATAATGGGAGTAAGTTACCAGAGGGCTGATTCCTACTCAAAAGGTTTTGGGAGGATCACCCGGAGGACTACTGTAACGAATGAAAGGAGCCATTTAATCATGGGATTTATTGATGTAATCAAAGAAAGAGCAAAATCCAGCATTAAGACAATCGTACTGCCAGAGACAGAGGACATGAGAACTCTTGAAGCAGCAGACAAAATTTTAAAAGAGGGAATTGCCAAACTTGTACTTGTAGGTAATGAGGAAGCAGTTAAGAAGAGCGCAGCTGAGGGCGGCTTCGACATTTCCGGCGCACAGATCGTAGATCCTGCAACATCTGAGAAGACTCAGGGATATATTGACAAGTTAGTAGAATTAAGACAGAAAAAAGGCATGACACCAGAGCAGGCTAAGGAGATTCTTCTGAACCAGTATCTGTACTATGGTGTTATGATGGTTAAGATGGGCGATGCAGACGGTATGGTATCCGGTGCCTGCCATTCTACAGCTGATACATTAAGACCATGCCTTCAGATCTTGAAGACCAAACCGGGAACCAAGCTTGTTTCCGCATTCTTCCTGATCATTGTTCCGGATTGCGAGTACGGTGCTAACGGTGCATTCGTATTTGGTGATTCCGGTCTGAACCAGAACCCGAATCCGGAAGAACTTGCAGCAATCGCAGCTTCTTCCGCAGAGTCCTTCAAGCTTCTTGTACAGGAAGAGCCTGTAGTAGCTATGCTTTCCCATTCTACTAAGGGAAGTGCTAAGCACGCAGATGTTGATAAAGTTGTTGAGGCTACCAAGATTGCCAAAGAGCAGAACCCAGACCTTGCACTTGACGGAGAGTTCCAGCTTGATGCAGCTATCGTTCCAAGCGTAGGCGCATCCAAAGCTCCGGGAAGCCCGGTTGCAGGTAAGGCCAATGTCCTGATCTTCCCAGACCTTGATGCAGGAAACATCGGATACAAACTGGCTCAGCGTCTTGCTAAGGCAGAAGCTTACGGACCTATCACACAGGGTATCGCAAAACCTGTAAACGACCTGTCCCGTGGATGCTCCGCTGACGATATCGTTGGTGTTGTTGCAATCACATCCGTACAGTGCCAGGCTCAGGACTAATTAAATATTCATACATAAGGTGTCGGGGAAGGGAGTTCGCTTTCCCCGTTATCTTACATAATCATGTAAACAGGAGAGTAGAAAAATGAATGTATTGGTAATTAACTGTGGTAGTTCTTCTTTAAAGTATCAGCTGATCGATTCTGAGACAGAAGCAGTTCTTGCAAAAGGTCTTTGCGAGAGAATCGGCATCGACGGAAGACTGGTATACCAGAAAGCCGGAAATGACAAAGAGATCACAGAGGCTTCCATGCCGACTCATAAAGAAGCAATCCAGATGGTTCTGGAAGCTCTTACAAATGAGAAGACAGGCGCGATCAAGAGCCTTGAGGAGGTTAACGCAATCGGTCACCGTATTGTACATGGTGGTGAGAAATTTGCTTCCTCCGCTATCATCACAGATGAGATGATCAAAGCAGTAGAAGAGTGCAACGACCTTGCACCTCTTCACAATCCTGCAAACCTGATCGGTATCCGTGTATGCTCTGAGCTTATGCCAAACGTACCTCAGGTTGGTGTATTCGATACAGCTTTCCATCAGACTATGCCTGCAAAAGCATATCTGTACGGACTTCCTATCGAGTACTACAAGAACTATAAAGTAAGAAGATATGGCTTCCACGGAACCTCTCACAGCTTTGTATCCAAACGTGCTGTTGAGTTCCTTGGCCTTGACAAGGACAACTCCAAGGTTATCGTTTGCCATCTTGGAAACGGTTCTTCCATCAGTGCAGTACAGAACGGCAAATGCGTAGACACTACAATGGGACTTACTCCTCTTGAAGGTGTTGTAATGGGAACCCGTTCCGGAAGCATTGATCCGGCTATCGTTGAGTACATTGCAAAGAAAGAGAACCTTGACCTTGCAGGTGTTATGAACGTTCTCAATAAGAAATCCGGTCTTCAGGGAATGTCCGGCGTTTCCAGCGATATGCGTGACCTTCGTGCAGCAGCTGCAGAAGGAAACGAGGACGCTAAAAACGCAATCGAAGTTCTCTGCTACGGCATTGCAAAATACGTTGGCGGCTATGTAGCAGCTATGAACGGTGTTGACGCAATCGTATTTACCGCTGGTATCGGTGAGAACGTTGGCATGATCCGTGAGAAAGTTTGCTCCTATCTTGGATACCTTGGTGTTACAATCGACGCTAAGGCGAACGAGGCTATGGGCGAGGAAGTTGTAATTTCCGGTGCTGATTCCAAGGTTAAGGTTGCAGTGATCCCGACTAACGAGGAGCTTGCAATCTGCCGTGATACAGTGGCACTTGTAAAATAATTCCAGTGCACAGATCACTGCTGCGGTGCTGAAGCAACAGGCTTCTGATAACCGCAGAAATCCTTTTCGGAACATTAGGATCCTGCCGGGGCAATAGATCTCCGGCAGGATTTTGTGTGAAAGAGAGAAATTCACTGCCTTTTATTTTGCCGGCTGCAATGGATTTTCCCGGGTTCTGCTTAAATTTTACAATTTTTTTGAAAATTTATGGCAGATACGGAAAAATTCGAGTTGACAAATAATGACAGGGTATGTATAATTGATTGAGTGTGAATAGGAGACGATTATGCAGATACATTTATCAGACATTTCATCCAGTGAAGGGAAGAGCGTACACTACAGTGCAGCTTTTGAGATGGAGGACATCACCTTCCAGCAGGGAACTTTTCCAGTTCTGGAGAAGAAGCCTGTAGAGCTTACCATTACCAATACCGGAGACAGAGTTCTGGAGCTTGAGGGAAGCGGTCTTGTGACTGTTGGAATCCCGTGTGACAGATGCCTGGATCAGGTAGCGACTGAGATTCCTTTTGAGTTTAAGAGGAAGCTTGACATGAAGCTGACTGATGAAGAACGTGTGAATGATCTGGATGAGAGCAGCTATCTCACCGGCTATGACCTGGATGTGGACCGTTTGGTCTATCTTGAGGTACTGATGAGCTGGCCTTTGAAGGTCTTATGCAAAGAGGACTGCAAAGGGATATGTAGCAGATGCGGGAAGAACCTGAACAATGGTCCCTGCGGATGTACCGAGGAGCCCAAGGATCCCCGTATGGCAGCTATCAGTGATATATTCAGTAAATTTAAGGAGGTGTAACCGAAATGTCCATCTGCCCAAAGAATAAATCTTCCAAAGCAAGACGCGATAAGAGAAGAGCAAACTGGAAAATGAGCGCTCCAAACCTTGTAAAATGCAGCAAATGCGGCGCACTTATGATGCCACACAGAGTTTGCAAGGCTTGCGGAAGCTATAACAAAAAAGAAATCGTTAAAGTTGAAGACTAATAACGAACCATGAAAGGACATCTGAGCTGATCGGGTGTTCTTTTTTTATGCAAAAAAACAGAAGAATTCTTGTTTTTTACGCAGGTTTTTTATATAATATTACAAGGAGATTAGAGCTAAAATGTATTTTGCCCCCCTGACTTTGATATCTACGAATTGCTCCGCTGCTTTGCAGCTCCCGCAATTCCAGGACATTCGGAATCCGGAGATTTACTACGTAAATCGCTACTTCCTCATGTCCTGCAGGCCCTAAGTTCAAAAGCTTTATCGTGCAAGTACGAACAGCTTTTTGACCTTTTGACCTTGATATCTCAAAATATTACAACCTTGGAGGAACTATCATGTCTGAATTAAGTGATAAGATCAGATCAGAGTTTAAGAAATCAGATGACGAGCGCGATGCGCTTATGAATACCCCGGAGGACGTAGACCGCTGGGATAATATTGTATATGGACACGACGACAGGGAAATACAGAAGCTGGATGTGTACAGACCGAAGCAGGCCCAGGGAGAGGACCTTCCGGTCATCATCAGCGTACATGGCGGCGGCTGGATGTACGGCGACAAGGAGAGATACCAGTACTACTGCATGAGCCTTGCACAGCGCGGCTTCGCAGTAATAAACTTTACATACCGCCTCGCCCCGGAGAACAAGTTCCCGGCAATGTTAGAAGACCTGAATTTGGTGTGCAAATGGGTGATGAAGCGTGCAGGACGCTTCCACTTTGACACAGAGCGTATTTTTGCAGTGGGAGATTCCGCTGGTGCCCACATTCTGGGCCTTTACGCAGGTATCTGCACCAACCCGGCATACGCTGCCAAATATGATTTCACAGTGCCGGAAGGCTTTGCCCTCACAGCCATTGCCCTGAACTGCGGCGTTTACCAGGTTTCTGGGGAGAACGTAGAAGACCTGACCATGCAGATCATGAAAGAGCTTCTTCCACAGGGCGGCACCGAAGAAGAACTGGCACAGATCAGCGTTCTTGACACCATTACAGACGTTTATCCACCTGTATTTTGCATGACAGCAGTTGCGGATTTCCAGAAAGGACAGGCCCCTGCTCTGGTACAGAAGCTGATGGAGAACAATGTGCCATTTGTTTATCGTGTATTTGGAGACAAGGTCAACAAGCTTGGCCATGTTTTCCACTGTGACATCAAGACAATTGACGCTGCACAGTGCAATGACGCAGAATGCGACTTCTTCCGGGAATTCTGCTTCTGATTTTGTGCTGCTTTTCACGGAAACCTGCGGTTCGCCACAGGTTTCTTGTTTTATTTGGAGGAATCCTATATGCTAAAACCAGAACAAATTCAAATGAGGAAATACATGAAAAGAAAAATGACTTTCTGGATTTTTGCCCTTTGTTTCCTGCTGATGCTGTGTCCTCTGACAGGCGCGCAGAAGGTGTGGGCCGGGAACAGCGTGATCACAGATTTTTCCAGAATTTTTTATATACCTGCAGGAGCTGTGTTAAGAGGGGGAAGCCTGGAGGAGCTAAAAGAGACCTATGACTCTATGAGCTGCATGGCCTACACAGAAGACGGCCAGGAGCTGGAACTAAATGTAATCTGGGATTACTCCAAAGTGAATGTGCAGAAGGTGGGGGCATACCAGATCACAGGAACCCTGAAGCTTCCGGAAGGCTATACCAGCGGTATAACTGTTCCCAGCTGGACTGTGGGAATCTCTGTTCAGAATTTTGAGGAGCTGGAGATCCAGGTGTATTCCAGAATGATTTCCGCGGGACTCTATTATTTTCCCTGGATCACAGATCAGGACCCGGATGCTATGGAAATCTGGATGCAGCCGGAAGGCGAGGACTGGATCAACATCAGCGAGGAAGGGTATGGAATGTGTGATACAGACGGCATGTACCTTTCCTGCCAGAGCATGGTGAAAGGAAATACCTACACCCTGACTGTGGTTTATCCCAATGGGAAAACAAGGAATCTGAAGTACTGCTATGCATCAGATGGAACTCTGGATATCATCAGCTACCAGCCCTGGCTTTTGGGAAGCAGCGGCGTGAAGGACACCACCATCCGTTCCTGTGAACCCATAGAAGAGGGAAGCCTGGAGCGTTTGGGGGCCTATGCCCTTCGCAAAGGCCAGAGTACCTATGGACTGAAAAAACAGCTGGAAAAGAGCTTGCATATCCTTGGCAGCACCCAGACGGAATACGAGGACAGCGCGTCCCACCCTTCGGTTGTAATGCCTTCTGTGTGGGATTTTGGCGGGGTAAATACCAATGTTCCAGGTGTTTATAAGGTAACAGGAAGCTTCCAGGCACCAGAGGGATATACGCTGGATCCGGATGCCAAGCTTCCGACAGCATCTGTCTATGTTGCCGTCCAGCGCCCGGATCAGCCGCAGGTGCAGACCTGTGCCATGGCTGGTTCTTCCCACCTGTTTTTCCCCATGATTCTGGATGCCTTTACAGACGATCAGCTAAAGGATTTTCAGCCGGAGTTAAAGTGCAAGGATCAGAAGATCAGCCTGAATCAGGACAGCTGGTACATGACCCGGGAAGGCCTGTATCTGAAAAAGACTAACCTGCAGCTAAACCATGATTACAGCCTGCAGGTAGCATATCCCGGCGGAAGCACTGGTACCTACACCTTCCATTTTGATGAAAATTTCATTACAAATGACCACTGGTATGAGAGAAATTACGCGGACCGTGACGGCAAGGACCTTCCGGACATTGACACAGGCAAAGAGACGGTCACCGATGTGTCCACCGTGATCGTGGGAAACCGTCTGGCCGCCCTTATGAGCGCACAGGTAGAGAAGATTCCTTTTGAAAGCGGAGGCGTGCTGGTTCGTGTCCCTACGAAAGTGGTGAAGGACTGGGAAGTAGGACCGGAGGATGAGGTGAAGGTGGATATTTCCAGGGAAGATGGGGATTTATCCGTAAGCATTTCCAAAAACGGCGAGGAGATCACAGATATTCCAGGTGCTACCGTGGAGATTCCAAAGAGCTCTGGGTCTGGCACCAGAACTGTGCTGACAGATGAAGAGGGAAATTCCTACACGGGAATGGTCAATGAGACCCAGAATGTAGCTGTGATCCCTGTGGATAAAACCGGGGAATATTCCATCAAAGAAGAGCAGTCCCAGGATGCTTCCGAAAACGGGGAAGAAATCGAGAAAGCATTGGATGAAGAGACAGATACAGAGGAAGAAACTGCCGATGATTCTTATGAGACAGCTGAAATCGCAGGAGAAGATGTGGAAGCTGCCCAGAAAACAACCGGGGACAGCAGTCAGGATGATTTGAGAAAACAGCATATAAAAACAACCGCCTTGGTTGCGGGAATTGTAGTTTTGTTAATATTGTTATTGCTTTTGCCTATGAGAAAAAACAGAAGGCTCCGAAAGGGGGACCGGGGTGAAGGAGAAGAGGACAGGTAAGAAAGACAGAAAGCTGCTGTGGGGAACCATCATCATAAGTATGATCCTTTCCCTTATGGTTTTTTATGTATTGTATAACGCGAACAACAAATACATGACAAGAGAAGAAAAGGCCATACACGGAATTCTCTACGCAGACGGTTCCTACGACAGCCTTCCGGTCTACTATCTTTCCAGGGAATGGGAATACTATCCGGATGTGCTGCTTACCCCAGGGGATGACCTGGAAAAGTACTATTTCCGGTATCTTTCCATCGGGGAATACGGCGGAATGGAGTTAGATGACAGAAATGGAAAACCCTATGGAAGCGGAACCTACCGGCTTCGGATCATGCTTCCCTCAGAAGAGCATACTTATGGCCTGTATCTGCCAGAGATATTTTCTGCATATAATCTGTATGTGGACGGCAAGCTGATCGAGCAGGTGGGCAATCCGGACCCGGATCACTATGAAGAGCGGATCCAGCACAGAATGTTTACCTTCAAAGGGCATACCTCTGTAGAGATCATGATCGCAGTGACGGATAAAGATTCCGCGTCTCCGGGAATCCAGTATGTTCCAGCCTTTGGCAATCCTCTGAAGGTCAATACCGTAAGGGGAATCCCGGTATTTCTCAATTCCTCTGTTTTTACCCTGGTTCTTCTGGTGCTGCTCTTCTCCGTATGGGCGTTTTTCAGAACCAGAAGCCGGGCAAATGCACTGTTTGCAGGAGTGTGCGTCTGTGTCCTTGGATACACCTGCTATCCCCTTTTGCATACCTATCTGGCTTTGCGGGTACAGCCCTGGTTCAGTCTGGAAATGCTGTTTTATTATCTCACATTTCCGGCCATGCTGCTTCTGGAGCATGAGATCACAGGCAGGAAATACAAATGGGTGTGGTGGCTGGTTGGCTTTACTGCTGCGGCTGGCATTGGTGCCACAGTTGCCGGGATTTTTGCAGGAGGAATGGAAACGGCAGCATTGTCCTACGGGGTGTCGGCTGTTACAGAGGTTTTGAAATGGTTTACTGCCATATGCCTGGTGGTGATCGCCTTTTTTTACACGGAAGGAACCCGCGGGCTTCCGCTGCTTGCAGGGACAGTGCTCTATGCCTCTTCTCTGGCAGCAGACCGGATCTGGCCCTTATATGATCCCATTATCGGCGGATGGTTCCCGGAATGGGGCGGTACCATTCTGGCTGGCGTGTTTGGGGTAATTTTGTGGCGGGAGCTTACAGACGGCTACCGGATGCGGCTGATCTACGAGGAGCAGTCCAGACAGATGGAGCTGCGCCTGATGATGCAAAAGGAGCACTACGAGAAATTGACTGGTGCGTTGGAGGAAGCAAGCCGGACAAGGCACGATATGCGCCAGTACATCCGTACCGCTTCCATGCTGCTGGAAGAGGAGCATTATGAACAGCTTCGGGAGTATTTCCATCAGTTTGCAAAGGAGAGCAGTGAGAAAATGCAGGCGCCTATGTGCTACTGCAAAAACATGTCCGTGGATGCCATCCTGCACTATTATGCAGGCCAGCTGGAAGATGCAGGAGTAAGCTTTCACCATTCAATTGAAGTTCCCCAAAAGATGAAGATTACAGACCTTGATATCTGCAGGATTTTCGGAAATCTTCTGGAAAATGCGGTGCGAGCGGTGAAAGCGGACAAAGAAACAGAGGAGCCCTATGTAAACTGCATCTGCAGGGTTCGTATGGGAAAGCTTCTCATTGATATTGAAAACAGCTATTCAGGGGAAGTACGAAGAAATGGGGATGTTTTTTATTCCACAAGCCACAGCGGCCAGGGAATCGGGACAGCCTCCGTCAGCAAAACGGCTGAGAAATACGGAGGCTATGCAGATTTCGAAGCATCAGAGGGCGTTTTTCGGGCCAATGTATTTATCCCTCTGGAAAACAGCGGATCATGAGAACAGATAGTTCAGGTATTCTTTCTTGATGGCGTTGGCACCGCGCTTGCGGATCTGCACCACCTCCTGGTTGTCCAGAAGAAAGCTGTCCTCAAGGGTCTTGTGGATGCGGTCCATGTTCACAAGACAGCCCCGGTAGCAGGAAAGAAAGCAGGGAAGATCCTGGATCAGCTCCTCAAATTTCTGAAAGGTAAGATAAGTGCGCAGAACCCCGGCATCCGTGTGAAGCTGGACGGCATTGTGGAAGGTATCTGCATATAATATGGTTTTTACAGGAACACGCACAGGCGTACGGTCACAGATCACTTCGATGTACCGCACGTCCTGTGCGTTTTTGATCTGGATGGTGTCAAGCACCTTCATAAGCTTGGCGGTGTCAAGGGGTTTCAGAAGGTAGTATGCCGCCTGCACGTCATAGCTGGCCACTGCGAAAGCGTCGCTGCTGGTGACAAAGATTAAGGAGCAGGAGTCGCCTGCCTCACGGATGCGCACTGCCACGTCCATGCCGTTATCCTGGTCCATGTAGATATCAAGGAAAATCAGGTCATATTTGCCGGGAGTGTAGGCCTTCCAGAAGGCAGCAGGGGAAGAAAAGCTTTGGATCTGCACCATGATCTGCCGGTCTTCATAATAGTTCTGTGCAGCCCTGCCAAGGGTGTCAAGGTCCTGCTGTACGTCATCGATAATTGCAATGTTCAATGTTATGTATCCTCCATATGAAAAGAAATGCGCTTTCGGATTCCAAATATCACCGAAAGTGTCATCTCGTCCCATGTGTATTGTTTTTTGGAAAAAAATCAGATATAGTGGTCTCAAGGTGGTGAGGTACTTAGAGACCTACATATCATACCACAAAATTCAAAAAAGTGAGGTAGAAAATATGAAAAACTGGAAAAAAGTTATGGCGATGTTATGTACTGCAGCAATGATCACAGGATTCAGCGCACCTGTATGGGCAGAAGCTGATGCAGCAGAAGAGACAGAGGCAGCTGAAGCAACTGAAATCACTGAGCTGACCATCGATATGCTGGAGGAAGCAGCATACGAAGGAACCTGGTTGACCTTTGAACCAGGCTTCGACCTCTATGTACCAAGTAACTGGAATGTTCTGGAAGTTTCCGAGGAAGACCAGGCGGACGGGGTTATGTTCCAGGCACTGGATCCGGAGTCTGAGGATGGCGTCAATCTGGCAGTAACAGCAACAGAGGTAGGAACAGAGTATGATCTGGATTCCATGGCTCAGGAGCTTGATGAGGCAGGCTATATTGATGTTGAGAAGGTTTCCATCAACGGAATCTTTGCAGTGTCCTTTGAGACAGAGTCTACTTATGGAATCGGATTCCTGGATGACACAGGAATCATGTACAACGTTCAGATCGGACCGAAGAGCGAGGAGCTTCAGCCGACCGCAGAGACTCTGTTCATCTCCCTGATCAAGAGCGAAGAGAATACCTACAAGGATGATGCACAGGCAGCAGATGAGACAGCTGACGAAGCAGCAGACGAGGAAGCTGCAAACTAAGAAAAAAGAAGGCATAGCAGAGTAAAGTAAAATGCAATGCCGCGGCTTTGAGTGATACGAGAGGGAACCATGTATAAGCTGCAAATGACCGTGAAATAAGAAAAAAGGGCTGTTATAAAATAGCCTGAAAAAGAAGGACCTGTGGATTATAAAAAGGAATCCAGGGTCTTTCTTTTGTGATGATATGAAAGTCGGCTACCTGGCGCCTATGGGCGCTCCCACAGCGGATGACTGCATTTGTAATCCAGGCTATTGCCCAGACCATATCCAAGAATTCGCTCATGCAAGCCTAGAGCGTGTTTGAAAAATCATTCCCGCAATCTGCACGCCCCACTTTGCGGTATATTTTGCCCGAATTCGGTTGCCGTAGCCCGCTACGGCGCCCTCATCCGGACAAAATCTCCCACAAATTGTGACGCACATCTTGCAGAAAGCCTTTTTCAAACACGCTCTAGAGCGTGTTTGAAAAATCATTCCTGGATGTCGTCTGGGACTTTCATAGTAAATTACTTCAGCGCTTTCTTAATCCGTGCATTCCACTTCTGTACAATCAGCGGATTCATTTTTACTTTCTTACGGTCATAGGTAATCAGTCCGTTTACTTCCTCCTCAATATCAGAGAGCTGCGTATAAATAGCAGCGGAGTAACCCTTTTTCACAGAGGGAACAATGGTATCCTCCATCAAGCGGGCGAATCCGCTGGTAAGCCCGTCGGAGGTGGCGAATTTCTTATAGCCATAGGTATTTTTGCAGGCGCTGTGTTCCGGGATACGAAGGGAATAACCTCCAAATTCCGAGAGTGCCAGTACACGCTTAGACCTGGGAATCGGAAGACCCAGGAAATAATAGTGGAGGCTGTTAATGTCACCGCAGCCCTGGTCAAACCAGCCGCTGGCGGAATCCACCAGACGGGAAGAATCCAGCTTGTGAATCATGTCTGTGACCTGTTTCGTAGAAAACTGTCCCCACCCCTCATTAAATGGAATCCATGTAACAATGGAAGGATGATTGTACAGCGCCCGGATCATGCCCCGGATATCATCCACATATTCCTGCCGTCCGTCCTCATCTGTGCGGGAGAGAAGCTTCGCATGAATGTCCTTCACTGGAATGCGCATCCAGTTCAGTAAGGTAGCAAGGTAGGTGACAAACCAGTGATGGTAGGAGGAACCGCCGTTTGGCATGTCCTGCCAGACCAGCATGCCCATGCGGTCGCAGTGGAAATACCAGCGGTCTGCCTCAATCTTGCCGTGCTTGCGCAGCATGTTAAAGCCAAGATCCTTCATGGCACGGATGTCATAGATCAATGCCTCATCGCTGGGGGCTGTGTAAAGTCCGTCCGGCCAGTAGCCCTGGTCCAGAACCCCGCTCTGGAAATAAGGCTCATGATTCAAGAAAAAGCGGGGATATCTGTCCTCTGCCATCTGAACGTCGCATTTCCTAAGGGCAAAATAGGTAAGAACCCGGTCTTCCCCATATTCAATGGAAACGGGATACAGCCAGGGCTTCTCCGGGGACCAGTGTTTCTGGTATTTGGCAGGAACAGGAATGGAAATTTCTTTCCCCGGTTTCAGGAAGGCTTCGGTGATGGGCTGCTGGCAAAGCTCATCCGTCACGCCGTCCGCATCCAGATAGACCGGCGGATAAATCCGGCAGAGAGCGGAAGCGTGGACCGATCCTTTAGCGTCTTCGCAGGAGTCAGAAGAAGTCTTATCACTATCTGGCTGTACATCATAAGAGGCATTGCCTGTGCCGTAACGATTGTCCGGGCATTCTGTGCGCATCCGGATCTTCACATGCCCATTGTCAAAATCCGGGGTGATCCGCAGATCTCTTATGTAATCCTCTGGCACAATCTCCATCCACACAGTCTGCCAGATTCCGCTCTGTGCGGTATAGAACATGCCGCCTCTTTCCAGCTGCTGTTTGCCTCTTGCGTGGTAGGAGGTGTCGCTGAAGTCGCGGACGCTGATCAGAATGGAAATAACCAGGTTCTCCCCTACAAAATCCGTAATATCCGCGGAGAATGGAAGGTAGCCGCCCTTGTGGTAGGTGACGAACTTACCGTTAATATAAACGCTGCAGATCTGGTCTACCGCTCCGAAATGAAGAAGGAGCCGCTGACACGTTGGATCAAAGCTGCCCTCTGGAAGCTGAATCACCCGGGAATACCACAGGGTTTCATCGGGAAGCAGCTGTCTGTTTACCTGGGACAAAGGTGCTTCCGGGGAAAAGGGAACCAGGATCTGTCCGTCAAATGGAAAATATTCGTTTTCATAAAACTGCCAGGGCAGGATGCGGCTGTCCGTGATCAGATAATCCCACATTCCGTTCAGGTTGATCCAGCGCCCGCGTACCATGCCGGGACGTGGATATTCCTTTAATGTCTGTCCGTCTGCCGCCTGGCTGGTCCAGACTGTATCCAGATTTTTCAAAAATAAGTCCTCCTTCAAGTTTACTGATAATATTTTATACTATCTTTCATTATACACGAATTGCGCGCTTTTGCAATTGAAAAAGAGGGTATATTATGTTAGGATAGAAAGGATTGATGGAGGGGAGAAAATGAATAATTCACAAAACAAGAACCTGCTGACAGAAGGGTCCATCTGGAAAAAACTGATGGGCTTCGCATTCCCGCTTTTTCTGGGAAACCTGTTTCAGCAGCTGTACAATACTGCAGATTCTTTGATCGTAGGAAATTTTCTGGGAAGTGATGCGCTGGCAGCAGTCAGCTCATCCGGCAGCCTTACCTTTTTGCTGGTAGGATTTTTCCAGGGAATGGCAATGGGAGCCGGCGTTATTATAGCCAGGTATTTTGGCGCAAGACAGCAAAAGGAGCTGCAAAAAGCCATCCACACTACGGTAGCCTTTGGTATTTTATGCGGAATCCTTCTGACCATATCCGGTGTTGTGCTGGCGCCGAAGATCCTGGTCCTGATGAAAACCCCGGCAGATATTTTGCCCAAATCTACCCTGTATTTCCAGGTATATGCCATGGGTTCACTGGGACTGGTTCTTTACAATAACTTTGTAGGCATTATGCAGGCGGTAGGAGACAGCCGCCATCCGCTGTATTACCTGATTTTTTCATCCCTGCTCAATGTGACCCTGGACATGGTTTTCGTTGGAGCAATGGGAATGGGCGTGGAAGGGGCTGCACTTGCAACCATCATTGCCCAGTTTGCAAGCGCACTTTTGTGCCTGTATCGTCTCATGAAGAAGAGCCCGGAGGAATATACGGTTTCTCTTAGAAAAATAAATCTGGATCCCTATATGGTGAAGCAGATCGTGTCCAACGGTCTTCCGGCTGGCGTGCAGAACTCTGTAATTGCCATTGCCAACGTTGTGGTCCAGTCCAATATCAACAGCTTCGGCAAGCTGGCAGTGGCAGGCTGCGGAGCTTATTCCAAGGTGGAGGGCTTCGGATTCCTGCCGATCACCTGTTTTTCCATGGCACTGACTACTTTTATCAGCCAGAACCTTGGAGCCAAGAAATACGACCGCGCGAAAAAGGGCGCGCGCATTGGAATCCTGTGCAGCATTTCCATGGCAGAAGTGGTTGGAATTATTGTGTATTTTGCAAGTCCGGTTCTGATTGCTGCCTTTAACAATGATCCGGGAGTGGTGGAATATGGCGTGAGAGAGGCACATGTCATTACTTTATTTTACTTTTTGCTTGCCTTTTCCCACTGTATTGCAGGCCTGATGCGAGGGGCAGGCAGGGCTACTGTGCCTATGTTTGTCATGCTTGCCTGCTGGTGTGTGATCCGTGTGACTTACATTACTGTAGCGGTAAAAATACATCCGGTGATCCAGACCGTGTTCTGGGCTTATCCGCTGACCTGGACCTTAAGCTCCATTCTGTTTCTGATCTTCTATCTGAAATCAGACTGGATCCACGGATTTGAGAAAAAAAGAGGATAAGAACAGCAATCGCGGAGTCAGCACTGGAAAGTGTTGCAGGACTTTTGAGCTGGCAGCAGGTTATAGCAGAAGGAGTAATTAGATCAGATGAACGTACTGAATATAGAACATGTAAGCAAAATTTTCGGAGATAAAAAAATATTTGATGATATTTCTTATGGAATCCATGATGGTGATAAGATTGGTATTATCGGAATCAATGGAACAGGAAAAAGTACTTTGCTTAAGATCATTGCAGGGGAAGAAGAGACCGATGAGGGACAGGTAATTACGCAGAACGGGCTTCGGATCACCTATCTGCCCCAGATGCCGGATTTTCCAAAGGGAGCCATTGTGCAGGATTATGTGGCGGACGGTAAATGGCAGAAGGACTGGAGTACCCAAAGTGAGGCAAGGAATATTCTGAACAAGCTTGGCATCACTGAGCATGACGCCCTGGTGGAGCAGCTTTCCGGCGGCCAGAAGAAAAAGGTTGCCCTTGCCCGCACCCTTGTGAATCCTTCCGATGTGCTGATCCTGGACGAGCCTACCAACCATCTGGACAATGAGATGGTGACCTGGCTGGAGGATTACCTCAACCGGTTTAAGGGCGTTGTGATCATGGTTACTCATGACCGTTATTTTCTTGATAAGGTAACCAACAAGATCCTGGAGATCAGCCATGGGAAAATTTATTCCTATGATGCCAACTATTCCGGGTTCCTGGAACTGAAGGCGCAGAGGGAAGAAATGGAGCTGGCGTCCGAGCGGAAGAGACAGAGTGTTCTTCGCATGGAGCTGGAGTGGGCCAAGCGTGGCTGCCGCGCCAGAAGCACCAAGCAGCGTGCCCGCCTGGAGCGTCTGGAAGCGTTAAAAAACGGCAAGGCACCTACCCAGGATCTGGATGTGCAGATGGATTCCGTGGAGACCCGCATGGGAAAGAAAACTGTGGAGCTTCACCATGTTTCCAAACATTATGGGGATAAGGTGATCCTGGATGATTTTGATTATATTGTGCTGAGAAACCAGCGACTTGGCATTATCGGGCCCAACGGCTGCGGCAAATCTACCCTGATCCGCATCATTGACGGAATGGTGCAGCCAGACAGCGGTGAGGTGGAGCTTGGGGAAACCATTAAGATCGGTTATTTTGCCCAGGAAGTGCCGGATATGGATGGGAACCAGAGGGTGATCGACTATATCCGTGATGTGGCGGAATTTATTCCTACAAGAGACGGACGGATCAGTGCGTCTATGATGCTGGAGAGGTTTTTGTTTGATTCTGCTATGCAGTACACGCCGGTTGCCAAGCTTTCCGGCGGGGAGAAGAGACGTCTCTATCTTCTGAAAGTGCTGATGGAGGCGCCTAACGTGCTTCTTCTGGATGAGCCAAGCAATGACCTTGATATTCCGACTCTGACCATTCTGGAGGATTATCTGTCCTCTTTTTCCGGAATTGTGATTACCGTGTCACATGATCGCTATTTCCTGGATGATGTGGTGGACCGTATTTTTGCATTTGAGGGAAATGGAAAGCTGACTCAGTATGAGGGCGGCTACACCGATTATGTGGAGGCGAAAGCTCGGAGATTTGGCGGAGATGGCAGCTCTGCCGGGGCAGCTGATAAGTCTGGTTCCGGGGCGGATGGCAACGGTGAGGAACCGAAGAAAGCCACCAAAAAGGACTGGAAGCAGGGACAGAACCGCCAGGAGAAGCTGAAATTCTCTTATAAGGAAGAGCGGGAGTACGCGACCATTGATGATGATATCGCGAAATTGGAAGAGAAAATTGCCAAGCTGGAAAACGACATGATGGCAAACGCCACTAATTCCGTGAAGCTTCGGGAAATCATGGCGGACAAGGAAGCCGCAGAGCAGCAGCTGGAAGAGAAGATGGACCGCTGGGTTTATCTCAATGACTTGGCGGAGAAGATTGAGGCACAGAAAAATAATGGGTGACCGTGATCAGGCATCGGAGGTTCCGGAAGGCCAGAAGAGCAGAGAAGTTCCGGAAGGCTTTAGGAAAAACAGAAATGAACTGCTTCGGAAAATCCCGAAAATTGACAGGCTCATGGAGATGGAATCAGTAAAGGCGCAGTGTGAGCTGTATGGATACCAGATTGTGCTGGAAGCTGCGAGAAAAGCCCAGGAGCAGCTGCGGGAAGTGCTGCGGACGGGCAGCTGCATCGGATCGGAAGAAAGCTGCCTGGAAACTGGCAGACAAGAAAGTCCTGCTGATGTTCCGAAGAGGAATGCAGACGAATCAGAATGTTTATATGATGAAAAAAATAAGGAACAAAATATTCAGAGTTCCAGTACGTTTGAGCAGTATCTTCTTGTAAAAATGCAGGAGATTTTATCTCGGCAGGATCAGCGGCGGATGCAGCGGGTGATCAATGCAACGGGCGTGATCCTGCATACCAATCTTGGACGTGCACCTCTGGGAGAAAAGCTGGTGTTTGAGCTTGTGCCCCTTATGACCGGATACACCAACCTGGAAATGAACCTGGAAGATGGAAAGCGGGGCAGCAGGTACGACCATTTTTCCGAAAATCTGTGCAGGCTCACAGGAGCAGAAGCATGCCTTGCAGTCAATAATAATGCGGCAGCTGTCCTTGTAATGCTGACAGCGCTGGCATCTGGTGGGGAGACCGTTGTGTCCAGAGGAGAGCTTGTGGAAATCGGCGGCAAATTCCGGATCCCGGACGTATGCAGCCAGAGCGGAACCACCCTTGTGGAAGTGGGAACCACCAACCGCACTTATCTGGAAGATTACCAGAATGCGGTGACAGAAAATACCGCCGCGTTCCTCAAGGTTCACACCAGCAACTATCAGATCACAGGCTTCACCCATGAACCAACCGTGGAAGAGCTTGCAAAGGCAGCTCACAGCCACGAAATCCCCCTTCTGGTGGATCTTGGAAGCGGCTGTCTTGTGGATCTGGCATCCTATGGCCTTGGCACTGAAAAACAGGTTCAGGAGCTTCTGGCAAAAGGAGCAGACCTTGTATCCTTCAGCGGCGACAAGCTGCTTGGCGGCCCACAGGCAGGGATTCTGGCAGGCCGCAGGGATCTGATCGAAAAGATTGCGAAGCATCCCCTTATGCGCGCCCTTCGCATTGATAAATTTACAGCGGCTTCCCTGGACAGAACTATAAGTCTGTATCTGAAAGAGGATATCCGTCAGGAAATCCCAGTGTACGAGATGATGAGCCGAAGCGCTGCACAGTTGAAAACTATGGTACAGGAACTGGTCACGGAAATTGCCAGCTTTTCTGGTGAGCATATATCTGAAACTAATTCGTGGTTGAACTCCTGGGAAAAGCCACTGCCTGGTCAGCCGCAAAAACGAGGGTTCAATCAAGACGCGAACAGCAGATTCCTATTCGAAATTGTTCCCACAACCAACGTCACAGGCGGCGGCACCACGCCGGGGAAAACTCTGCCTGGATTTGCCCTGGGAATAAAACCCCGTGACAGCAGCATATGCGCCGAAGAAATCAGCCATCGCCTAAGAACCCTTTCCACCCCAGTAATCGGTCACATCCAGGATGACTGCGTCTATCTGGAAATGCGAACCCTCCTGCCTGGAGATTTGGAAATTTTGAAAAAAGAATTAAAAGATCTGTAGAGAAATAATGAAATATATTTTGCGGCAGAGGAGAATAAAGTCATGGATATGAAAAAAAGAAGAGATCTGCAGCTGGCTTACATTGCGGATGAAACAATTATGGAGGAGCAGCGCAGGTGCAGGAAAATCCTGCAAAAACTTCTTTGCAAATTATAACTGTACGATCATAGATGTGGCAAAAGTAAAAATAGGTGACAACTCAAGATTGGAAAAAGCAAGGCGTGACCGAAGTCACGCCAGATTTTTTAGTTATGCCAAGCCAGTCTCACGCTTGCAGAGTGGATTTCTCCAGTGAGCCAGTCGCAGTCGTTGGTGATCCAGTCCATAATGCCCAGCTGGCGGGTTTCCCAGGCAACGGTAGCTTCGTGAGCTTCCGGGGTCTCTTCGGTTTCCATGGTGGTGTCGATCTCGTCGTAGCCAAAAATATAGCCGCCTGCGTTCCAGATGCTGAAGTTGCTGTCCGGGCCGGGATCAATCTTGCCTTCTCTTGCGGCGACCAGACCGTCATGTCTTGCCTTGTATTCTTCCTCGCAGCCAGGTTTCAGCTTCGTCATGAACATTCTGTGGCGGATCAGCTCTTTGTTTTCGCGGACAACGCCGAAGTTGTGGTACATCAGGCGCATATTTTCCCCCGGAGTGGAGATCCAGGTGAAAGTATCCTCAATCCTAGCGGTAAGTGCCTGGATCTGGGCTTTTTTCTCTTCCGAAAATTCGTGATTTTCGTCGGTTTCGTAATATCCGAAAATCAGGGAATCACAGTTCCAGATACTGAAGTTATGTACCTTCTCCTGATCCAGAAATGCGGTAAGCTCCGGCCATATTTCGCCCAGCTTTCTGCGGTAGTCGTTCTTTTTTCCTTCTTTTAATTCCATTGCAAAGCTATGTCTTTCCATAAAAAACCTCCATACATCATATTAGATTTTTCTTCTGTTCCTTACAATAGCACAATTTCCGACAATAATCCACACCCTATATTGACATCTGCCGAAGACTTCTATACAATAAGAGAATTAGAGCGTGTTTGAAAAATCATTCCCGCAATCTGCACGCCCCACTTTGCGGTATATTTTGCTCGAATTCGGTTGCCGTAGCCCGCTACGGCGCCCTCATCCGAACAAAATCTCCCACAAATTGTGGCGTACATCTTGCAGAAAGCCTTTTTCAAACACGCTCTGGCCTTTTGGCAAACCAGTTTTTGATTTGAAAGGAGAGAGTAATTTTTGGAAAAAGAAAAAAATATCCAGGAAAACAAAATGGGCGTGATGCCTGTGGCAAAGCTTCTGCTTACCATGTCCGTGCCTATGATGATTTCCATGCTGGTCCAGGCGCTTTATAACATTGTGGACAGCATGTTTGTTGCGAAACTCAGCGAAAATGCACTGACAGCAGTTTCCCTTGCTTTCCCGGTACAGAACCTGATGATCGCGGTGGGAACCGGTACAGGTGTAGGTATCAATGCCCTGGTTTCCCGTGCCCTTGGGGAAAAGAAAAATGAATATGCCAACAGCGCGGTAAACAACGGTATTTACCTTGCTATTTTCAGCTTCATCGGATTTGCCATTGTGTGCGGATTTTTCGCTCCGGCATTTTTCAGCGTGCAGACCGATGATCCCCAGATCCTGGCATACGGCGTGGATTATGTGCGGGTGATCGGAATCATGTCTTTCGGTCTGTTTATCCAGCTGTGTGCGGAGAAGCTTCTGCAGTCCACGGGAAAAACCATATATTCTATGGCAACCCAGCTGATTGGTGCTGTGATCAATATCATTTTAGACCCGATCATGATCTTTGGTCTCTTTGGATTCCCGAGAATGGAAGTAACCGGTGCGGCGCTTGCTACTGTAACCGGACAGATCATTGCAGCTGTGATCGGTGTGATCATGAACATCAAGCTGAACAAGGAACTGCATATTTCCCTTGTGAAATATAAACTGAACGGGGAAGTGATCCGTCACATTTACAGCGTTGGATTCCCGTCTATCATCATGGCTTCCGTTGGTTCGGTTATGACCTTTGGAATGAACAAGATCCTGATGGGATTTACTTCCACAGCAACTGCGGTATTCGGCGTATACTTCAAGCTGCAGAGCTTTATCTTTATGCCGGTATTCGGACTGAACAACGGTCTGGTGCCCATTGCAGCATACAATTACGGTGCGAGAAAGCCTGAACGTATTACCAAGGCCATCAAGCTGAGCATCACTTATGGTGTGTGCATTATGCTGGCTGGATTTGTGGTATTCCAGCTTTTCCCGGGAGCGCTTCTGGGAATCTTCAGTGCATCGGATGACATGCTGGCAATTGGAATCCCGGCACTTCGGATCATCAGCATAAGCTTTTTGATCGCAGGATTTTCTGTGGTGGCATCTTCTGTATTCCAGGCACTGGGACATGGATTCCTCAGCCTTGCCGTGTCTGTGCTCAGACAGCTGATCGTACTGCTTCCTGCAGCCTTTATCCTTGCAAAAGTGGGAGGACTTGGAGCCTGCTGGTGGGCATTCCCTATCGCGGAGGTATTCTCCGGGGCGGTTTGCTTTATTTTCATCCGCTATACATTTAAGAAAGAGATTCATCCTCTTTATGAGAATGCAGGGAAATAATTGGAATTGTGACAAAATACAAGAAAGCCTCCAGAGCGATTTTACTCTGGAGGCTTTCCTGGTATTCTGGTATATGTGTCGTATATAAATA
>NZ_JAOQJM010000010.1:0-27215 GCF_025566865.1 Blautia acetigignens | reverse complement strand
CAGGATCGCCTGGGAAAGGTTGACAAAGGTCCAGGCAGCCGTTCCGGTAAGCCAGCTGTTTTTCGCCTCACCGTGGCGGGCCGCATCCCGTCCGGCGATCATCTGGGAATAAACGTAAGGCTCAGTACGGTGGATCTCACTGATGTTTTCAATATAGGATGGACAGGTCTTTTTGTAAATTTCAAAAGCACGGTTTCCTCTGCCGATCACAGTTTCCGCAATGGAGATCCATGGATTGTTGTGACAGAAGATACCTGCGTTTTCCTTGTATCCCGGCGGGTAGGAGGAAATCTCCCCAAGGTTCAGGTAATATCTGGTATAAGCAGGCTGGTGAAGCATAATGCCGTACTTGGTATCCAGACGCTCTTTCACAGAATCCAGTGCTTTCTTGGCAAGGCCTTCCTTCACGCCGATTCCGGCAATAATGCAGAAGCCCTGAGGCTCAATGAAAATCTGTCCCTCTTCGCATTCATGGGAGCCAACCTTCTGGGAGGCAGCATCATAAGCACGAAGGAACCATTCTCCGTCCCAGCCAGCGTCCAGAACGGCCTGGTACATTTCATCCACAGCCTTCTGCGCGATTTCTGCCTCTTTTTCCTTCCCAACACGTCTGCAGATTTCCGCAAACTCATTTCCATATTTCACGTACATACCTGCAATAAACACAGACTCTGCAACTGGTCCCTCGGAAGGCCCGGTAGTCTGGAAAGACTCTCCAGGCTCATTGGAGAAGCAGTTCAAGTTCAGGCAGTCGTTCCAGTCTGCCCGTCCGATCAGCGGAAGCTTGTGCGGTCCAAGATGGGTGCGGCTGTACTCGAAGGAACGGCGCAGATGCTCAAACAGGGTTGCTGCTTTTTCCATATGACAGTCAAAGGCAACCATCTCGTCTAAGATCGCGTAGTCTCCAGTCTCCTTTAAGTAAGCTGCCACCGCTGCGATCAGCCACAGCGGGTCATCGTTAAATCCGCTTCCAATATCCAGGTTGCCCTGCTTGGTAAGAGGCTGGTACTGATGGTAAGCGCTTCCGTCCTCAAACTGGGTGGCAGCGATGTCCAGGATTCTTTCCCTTGCGCGCTCCGGGATCAGATGGACGAAGCCAAGAAGATCCTGGCAGGAATCACGGAATCCCATGCCGCGTCCGGTTCCGGATTCGTAGTAGGAAGCGGAGCGGGACATGTTAAAGGTAACCATACACTGGTACTGGTTCCAGATATTTGCCATACGGTTTACATGAGGATCCTGGCTCTCTACGTGATAGCGGGAGAGAAGCTCATCCCAGTATGCATTCAGCTGGGCAAAGGCGGCATCCACCTGCTGGGAAGCGGCGAATTTCTCCATAATCTTCTTAGCCGGATCCTTCTTGATCACATTTGGTGCTTCCCATTTGTCATCTTTGGGATTCTCGCAGTAGCCAAGAAGGAACACAAATTCTTTCTCCTCGCCCGGTGCCAGGGTAACGTTGATCTGCTGGCTGGCAATTGGGTACCATCCGCTGGCAACGGAGTTGCGGCTCTTTCCTTCCTCCACAGCAATCGGATTATTGTTTCCGCGGCCAAGTCCCAGGAAATCATCACGGCTGGTATCAAAGCCATCCACCGGGGCATTTACTGTGAAAAAGCTGTAGTGGTTGCGGCGCTCTCTGTACTCGGTCTTATGGTAAATGGTGCTGCCGATGATCTCCACCTCACCAGTGCTTAAGTTTCGCTGGTAGTTGGTCATATCATCCACTGCATTCCACAGACAGAACTCCACATAGGAAAAAAGGGAAATCTCTTTCGCAGCATCAGAGTTGTTTTTCAAAGTCAGCTTGTTGATCTCGCATGGAGTGTCAACTGGAACAAAAGCCAGAAGGTCCGCTGCCAGCCCGTTCTTTTCCCCGTGGAAGCGGCTGTAGCCAAGACCGTGGCGGCACTCATAGGCATCCAGAGACGTGCGGGTAGGCATTGCCCCCGGGTTCCAGATGGAATCGCCGTCCTTAATGTAGTAATATTTTCCGTTGGAATCTACCGGAATGTTGTTGTAGCGGTAGCGGGTAATGCGCAGCAGCTTGGCATCCTTGTAGAAGCTGTAGCCGCCGCAGGTATTGGAAATCAGGGAAAAGAAATCCTGGGAGCCCAGGTAATTGATCCAGGGCAGCGGGGTATCCGGTGTGGTGATCACATATTCTTTATTCGCATCATCGAAATGTCCGAAATTCATGGAAAATCCTCCTTAAAAGTTCTATTCTTATTTATTCGACCGTATCGTATTTTATCGGTTGTAGAGTGCTGACTGAAATTGTGAGATAATTAACATACGAAAACGAATAAGTTCTGGCAAAAAGAAGTAATAGTAAAGAATAATGGTCTACATTTGCCCTAAGTATAATAGATAGACTGACGAAAAGCAACTGAAAAATTACAGTAAAAATTAAATCTATTATATATGACAAATCAGAGATTTAAAGCACGAAAATTTTCGCGAAAATTTTTCGGAAACTTTCATGGCTGCAGATAAAATTGTAAAAAATACAAGAGATGAAATTGTGCAATAGGTAGAATGCAGTTAAAACGCACAAAAAATGAGGAAAAGCACTTGATTTTTTGTGCATAAGGGGATACTATAAAGCCACGAAAACGATTTAGAGATGACAGGAAAGAAAAAGGGTTGCTGTGAATGCGAGAAGCAGTAACAGACCAGAGAGTGAGGCAGGCTTATGGTTTCCATGAAAGAAATCGCGAAGAAGTGCAATGTCTCAGTCGCCACTGTCAGTAAAGCATTAAATGGTTACTCCGACATCGGAGAAGAAACAAGAAACTACATATTGAAAACGGCTTCGGAGATGGGGTACCTCCCCAACTCATCGGCAAGAGCCCTGAAGACGAAGCGGACCTTTAACCTGGGAGTCCTGTTTGTGGACGAAGCCAGAAGCGGACTCACCCATGACTATTTCAACCATGTTCTGGAGAGCTTCAAGAGTACTGCGGAGGCAAAAGGCTATGACATCACGTTTACCAGCGGAAATGTTTCCGGCAGAAGGATGACTTACTTAGAGCACTGCAGATACCGCAGCGTGGACGGCGTGGTGATGGCATGCGTGGATTTTACCGCAGATGAGGTTCAGGAGCTTCTGCTTTCAGACATTCCGGCTGTGACCATCGATCATATCTGTGATGGAAGGATTTCGGTAGTATCCAACAACATCCAGGGAATGGAAGATCTTGTTACTTATATATATAAGAAGGGACACCGCAAGATCGCTTACATCCATGGAGATGACACATCGGTTACCAAGAACCGGCTTGGAAGCTTTTACAGGACGTTGCAGAGACTGGGAATCGAAGAACCGGATGAATATGTAAAGCCATCTTTTTACAGAGATGCGGACATGGCAGGAGAGAGAACTGGCGAATTACTGGATCTGAAGGATCCGCCCACCTGTATTCTCTATCCTGATGATTATGCAGCATTAGGAGGGATAAACGAGATACGGGAGAGAGGGCTTCGGATACCGGAGGACATTTCGGTAGCCGGCTATGACGGAATCAATATTGCCCAGGTTCTTGAGCCAAGGCTTACCACCCTTTGCCAGGACACTGCAGCAATCGGCAGGATTGCAGCAGAACGGCTGATTGAGCTGATCGAGCACCCCAAGACCACCGTAATTGAGAAGTACACAGTAGACGGAACGCTTTTCAAAGGAGCATCTGTGAAAACCGTGTATCCGCCCAGGGGATTCAAGTAGCAATCAAAAAGGAAAAGATATCATATTAAAGGAGGAAGTAACATGAAGAAAAAAATGGTGAGCGTATTATTAACAGCTTCTATGCTGGCAGGAATGACAATGTTTGCAGTTCCGGTTATGGCAGAAGATGCAGCGCCGGAGAACGAAGTTACCGGAGACGCTTCCGCAGATGATTCCTTTGTTGTATGGGGCTGGAATGACGATATCAAGAAGATTCTTGACGGACCATTTAAAGAAGCCTATCCAGATGATTACGAAAGAATCGTATTCGTAAACACAGGCGGATCTGATTACTATCAGGGCAAACTGGATCCTGTACTGGATGATCCTTCCAATGAATTATATCCGGATATGATGGGCCTGGAAGTTGACTACGTTCAGAAATATGTCAACAGCGACTGGGTTCAGAATGTAGCAGACCTTGGCATTACCGCTGACGATTATGCAAACAGCTATCAGTACAACCTGGATCTTGGCTCTGATATGGACGGCAATGTAAGAGCACTGTTCTGGCAGGCAACTCCTGGATGCTATGCGATCCGTGCAGATCTGGCTGAGAAATATCTTGGAACAACCGATCCTGCAGAGCTTGCTGAGAAGTTCAAAGACCTGGATACCATCGTTGAGACCGCAAGAGAAGTAAACGAGGCTTCCGGCGGCAAGTGCAAACTGTTTTCCGGTTATGATGAGATCAAACGAAGCCTGACCGGTTCCAGAACCCAGGGCTTCTATGATGAGAACGATAAGATCACAATTGATGACAATATTAAGACCTACATGGAAACAGCCAAGACTCTTTATGACGAAGACCTTACCTTCAATACCGATCAGTGGAGTGCTGACTGGAGTGCAAATATGAGCGGTGACGGCGAAGAATCCAATGCAGCAGTTGCTTACATGGGATGCCCGTGGTTCGTATACTGGTGTCTGACCGATTCATGGAAAGACAACACCATCCTTGTTCCTACCCAGACAAAATGCTACTGGGGCGGCACAGGCCTTGCAGCTACAACAGATTGTGCAGATACCGAGCTTGCAGCGAAGATTATGAAATTCTTTACCTGCGATGAGGACGGCATGGTTGCAATCAACACTCTGAACTCTGACTATGTAAACAATACAGAAGCAGTCAGCAAGATCATCGACGCTGGCACATCCGCAGACGGCAATGGATATCTGTATCCGGATGCTGGACAGAACTTCATGGAGTTCTTCCTTCCATTAGCAGATGGACTTGACGCTTCCATGGTAACAGCAGAAGATCAGCAGATTCTTTCCCTTATGGATACCCAGACCAAGGCTTACGCAACAGGAGAAAAAGACCTTGACACTGCAATCGCAGATCTGACCGCTTCTATCCACGATACATTCTCTTACCTGAGCGCAGAATAAATCAAATGTAAGGGCTTGTAAAAGTAAAAAATAAGTAGTAGTGAGTGTGCTGCTTCTTCCCAAAAAGAAGGAGCAGCACATTCTTCTATCTGTATGAGTTGCCGGTGGCTGCTTTGGTTTCAGAAGCAGAATGACTGCCAGTGACAGGGAAGCCAAAAAGTGGGTTCCCCTTAGTGTCAGGCGTTCTGCCCTGCCAGGGCGCATCAGGTTCAGACAGGAGGCTGTTATGAATAAGAAAAAGAAGAAAAAAATCAGTTATGGAAGGTATGGCTACTTTTTTATCGCACCGTTTTTTATTACCTATCTGGTTTTCCAGTTATGGCCGCTGATCAATACATTTTATTACAGCACGCTGACGTATTACAAGCGGAATGGACGTGAGTTCGTGGACTTTGCGGGAATCAAGAATTTTCTCAATATCCTTGGCATGACAGCTGGTGAGAGAGGGTACGTGCTCAGTTATCTGAAAAATACCCTGATCATGTGGGGCTTTAACTTTGTTCCACAGATCCTGGTTTCCCTTCTTCTGGCTGTGTGGCTTACCGATGAGAAGGTGAAGGTAAAGGGAACGGGAGCCATGAAGGTCATTGTGTATCTTCCAAGCGTTATCACCGCAGCATCTGTTTCCGTACTGTTTAAATCCCTGTTTTCCCAGTATGGACCCATTACCCAGACCTTGAAAGACTGGGGAATCCTCAGCAGCAATTTCGATTTCATGTCCAGTGTGGCTGGAAGCCGCGGGCTGATTTCCGGCATTTTGTGGTGGATGTGGTTTGGAAATACCACATTGCTTCTGATTTCTGGTGTTCTTGGCATTGACCCGGGACTTTTCGAGGCGGCAGATATTGACGGGGCAACAGGATGGAAAAAGTTCCGCTACATTACCCTGCCTCTTTTGAAGCCGATCATGCTGTATACTCTGGTGACTTCCGCGATTGGCGGTCTGCAGATGTATGATATTCCGGCGCTGTTCAATGTTCCGGAGACCGGACTTGTGGGTCTGCCGGATGACAAGACCACTACTATGGCCATGTATATTATGCGTCTGTATAACAGCGATGTTGGAAAGGCAGCAGCCGTTTCCGTTGTACTGTTTGTGATCACGTTGATCGTCAGCCTGATTCTGTTTGCCACTATGGGAGACAGTGAAGACAGGCGGATGAAGAGAGAGCAGCGGCAGCGCAGAAAGGCAGGTGGAAGATCATGAGTAAAGCAAAGGACAGCTACAGCAAAAGTCTGCTGCATCAGAGAATCTTTCGTATGGTGATTTGCATTTTCTTCTGTCTGATTGCACTTTTGCCCTTTGTACTTCTGGTGATGAATGCTACAAGGGATTCGGAATCCATTAAGGCGGGTGTTTCCCTGATTCCGTCCACCCATCTGATCGAGAACTGGAAAAACCTGATGATCAAGCAGAATGGTATGCAGATTACCCTGCAGAAGGCGATTTTGAACTCTGCAACCATTACCATTCCGGGTACTTTCCTGGCGGTTTATTTTTCCGCGCTGACGGCGTATGGCATTCATGTTTATGATTTTAAGTTTAAGAAATTTGCATGGGCGTTTATTATGGCGGTTATGATGGTGCCAAGCCAGATTTCCATTATCGGTTTTTACCGGTTTATGCTGGATCTGAAGCTGATCGATACCTACATTCCGCTGATCATTCCCACCATTGCGGCGCCTACGGTTGTGTTCTTTATGAAGCAGTATATGGAGAGCACATTGTCCCTGGAAATGATCGAGGCGGCGAGAATTGACGGCTCCAAGGAGTGGCATACTTTTAACCGGATCATTCTGCCGATTATGAAGCCGGCGGTTGCTACACAGGCGATCTTCCAGTTTATTGCACAGTGGAACAACCTGTTTACACCGACCATCCTGTTAACTACAGATTCCAAGAAGACGCTTCCTATGTTCGTGCAGCTGTTAAGCTCTAACCAGTTCCGTACGGATTACGGTGTGGTTTATGTGGGACTTTTTGTTACCATTATCCCGCTGGTTGTGGTTTACCTGGTGCTTTCCAAGTATATTGTGGCTGGTGTGGCACTTGGAGGCGTGAAGGGATGATAGAAAAATTTACCGGGATTCGGGCAAGCTTTACAAGTGAAGAGAAGAAATGAAAGTTATGGCCGGGAGAGCGATCTTCCGGTCATTTTTTAACAAGAAAATTTAGCCAATCTGAAATTTGTTGTGGTTTCGTGAATTTTCCAGGTGGCAAATGGGGAGTTTTATGGTACAATAGGGGACAGTGAGCCAGCGCATAGACGAAGAGGAAAAGAGGGAAGAAAGCGCTGGTAAAAAAATGGAAGAGGTATTATTTTATGGGGTATCAGGAAACAATTACATTTATTCTGGAAATGATCGGCACTGTTGCCTTTGCCGCGTCAGGGGCGTTGGTGGGATCAGAGCAGAAGATGGACATTTTCGGGGTGACGGTGCTGGGAGTGATTACCGCTGTTGGCGGAGGAATGATCCGTGACGTAACCCTTGGAATCATCCCGCCAGGTGTGTTCCAGAAGCCGGTCTATGCGGCTGTGGCAGTGCTCACATCTGTGCTGGTGTTTTTCCTTCTTTATTTCAAGAGGGAGCTGCTGGAGGGGAATGTAACCTATGACAAGGTGATGCTGGTGATGGACTCTGTGGGACTTGGTATTTTTACCGTAGTGGGCGTCAACACCGGAATCCGTCAGGGCTTTGCAGACAACACCTTCCTTCTGGTGTTTGTGGGAACCATCACCGGCGTAGGCGGCGGCCTGCTCCGCGACATGATGGCAGAAGTCCCACCCTACATTTTCGTGAAGCATATTTATGCCTGCGCCTCCATCGTGGGAGCCATCGTGTGCGTCTACACCTACCGCCTTTTCGGCGTAGTCGCCTCCCTGATCTTCGGCTCTGCTGCCGTAATCCTCATGCGCTACCTGGCCGCCCACTACAGATGGAATTTACCGAAGCTGAAATAACTGTCAACTGAACAAAAAGGAGTTTTTATGATACGAGCAGAGAATTTATCCTACTCTTTTCCGCATAAAGAGTTATATAACAAGATATCCTTCACCCTGGAGGATGATGTGCATTGTGCGTTTATTGGGACCAACGGGACTGGGAAAAGTACGCTGGTGAATATGATCCTTCACCCGGAAGATTACTTATATGATGGCAAGCTGATCATCGATGTTCCGGGGCAGATCGGGTATGTGAGCCAGTTCTACACCATAGACGAAGAAAAAGAAGTAACCGTATTCGACTACCTCAGTGAAGAGTTTGTCCGCCTGCAAAATAAGATCAACCAGATCTGTGAGGACATGGGCACTACAGACCGCTTAGAAGAGCTGATGGAAGAGTATCAGACCACCCTGGATGAATTTAACGCCATCGACGGCGATTTCTACGAAAGCAACATCCGCAAGCAGCTGAAGGTTGCCGGGCTTGCAGGCTATGAGGACCAGCTTCTCTCCAGTCTTTCCGGCGGTGAATTCAAGCTGGTGCAGGCCATCCGCGAAATGATGATCAGCCCTAAATTCATCATCATGGACGAACCCGACGTGTTCCTGGATTTCCAGCACCTGAACGCCCTTCGGAACCTGATCAATTCCCACAAGGGCACCCTCCTTGTGATCACCCACAACCGCTACCTGCTCAACCACTGCTTCAACAAGATCCTCCATCTGGAAAACACGGAGATCCAGGAATTTGACGGCAATTACGTGGATTATAATTTTGCCCTTCTCCAGATGAAGATCGAGCAGCAGGAACTTGCCGCCTCCGACTTAGAAGAAATCGAGCGAAACCGCAGGATCGTGGAACGCCTCAGAAACAGCGCCACAGCCATTGACAGCGCCACCCGCGGAAGAAGCCTTCACGCCAGGGTTTCCCTTCTGGAGCGTTTGGAAGCGCGCAAAACCAAGTCCCCCTTTGTGGACATCAAACAGCCGGACATCCAGCTTCACACCGAAGGTCCGCTGGAAGACCAGACCGTGCTGAATGCAGAAGACTACAGCGTAGCCTTTGACCGCCAGATTATGGAGCATGTATCCTTCTCCATTCAGGCAGGAGAGAAGGTAGCTATTGTAGGCCCCAACGGCACCGGAAAAACCACCCTTCTTCGTGATATCATCCGCGGAGAAAATCCTGCCATCCATTTAGGCGAGAATGTAAAAACAGCCTATCTTTCCCAGATGCACGACGAAGTTTTCGATGAGAAAGCCACCGTCCTAAAGAACTTCGAGGATGCAGGCTTTGACACCGACGCCCAGGTCATCGGCTACCTGAAAACCTACGGCTTTGAGGAAGAACTGATCTACAGCCCGGTAGGAAACCTGTCCGGCGGCGAGAAAAATCTCCTCCAGCTTGCGAAGATTTCCAGAACAGATGCCAACCTTCTCCTTCTGGACGAGCCAACCAGCCATCTGGACACCTATTCCCAGCTTGCCCTTGAGGATGCCATAGAGAAATACAATGGAACCGTCCTCATGGTTTCCCACGATTTCTACACCGTAGCCAACTGCATGGATTATGTTCTTCTCACAGAAGACAAAGGCCTTCGCAAGGTTAGCATGCGCAAATTCCGCAAGATGATCTATGCCGACCACTTCGACAAGGATTACCTGGAATACGAGCAGAAGAAAAAAGACCTGGAAAACCGCATTGCCTTTGCCCTCCAGGCCGGCAAGTACGAGGATGCCAAGAAGCTTTGCGATAATCTGGAGCAGCTTCTTTTGGACAACGGTGGAAAAAATAAATAAAGCAGGCTTTTGTCAAACGCAATAAGTCAATAAAAAAGAACCTTCGGATTTTGATTTCCGAAAGTTCTTTTTTTGATGGCTCAGGCTTCTGCGTCAGTATCCTGCAGTGCCAGGTATCCTTCCTCGCCGGTTCTGATCTTGACAACGTTTTCAATGTCATAGACGAAGACTTTTCCATCACCGATCTGACCGGTATGAAGAACTCTCTTGGCTGTCTCGATGACTTTCTGTACCGGAACAAGGCTGACTACGATTTCAATCTTAACCTTTGGAAGAAGGTTCATATCCATCTCAACGCCACGGTAGAAAGCAGGAGCACCTTTCTGTACGCCGCATCCGAGAACGTTTGTGATGGTAATACCGGTAACACCGATTTCATTCATGGCCTGCATAAACTCCTCAAGCTTGTTCTGACGGGTAATGATCACAACCTTTGTCAGTTTGTGAACACCGTCCTTTGGAAGCTCCGGAACGAACTCAGCAGGAGCAGAAGGTCTGGCAACCGTAGTAAATTCTCTGGAAGTTCCCATAGGAGTCGGAACGGAACCAACTGCATCGCGGATTGCGAATCCGTCATAAGCACTGGCAAGACCGTGCTCTTTGATATCAAGACCCTGGATTTCTTCCTCAGCAGATACACGAAGTCCCATAGTATGCTTGATTACCTGGAAAATAATGGTCATAGTTACTGCAACCCATGCAATTGTGATCAGCATGCCTGCAAGCTGTACGCCAAAGCCGTGGAAACCGCCGCCAACCAAAAGACCCTTCCATTCTGTGCCGGCTCCGTCTGAGAAAAGACCAACTGCAAGGGTACCAAAAGCACCGTTTAAACCGTGAACACCAACTGCACCAACCGGGTCATCTACTTTGAGGACTTTATCAATAAATTCAATACCAAATACAACAACAAATCCAGCTGCAATACCGATGATTGCTGCAGATGTAGGAGATACGGTGTCGCAGCCTGCGGTGATTGCAACAAGACCTGCAAGAGAACCGTTCAGGGACATGGAAACATCCGGCTTTTTGTAGCGGACCCATGTGATCAGCATAACGGTTACAGTGGCAACTGCAGCAGCAAGGTTGGTAGTCACAAAGATTTTACCTGCACTGACAATTGCATCTCCTTCCATGGAAACTGTGGAGGCACCGTTAAAGCCGAACCAGCAGAACCAGAGGATAAATACGCCAAGTGCACCAACTGTCAGGTTATGTCCCGGGATAGCTCTTGATTTTCCATCCTTAGAATATTTACCGATACGAGGTCCAAGGATAATTGCACCGATAAATGCGGCAATACCGCCTACCATATGAACTGCACAGGAACCGGCGAAATCGTGGAAGCCCATCTGGCTGATGAAGCCGCCGCCCCAGATCCAGTGACCGGAGATCGGGTAAACCACAAGGCTGATCATAAGACTGTATACACAGTAAGAAGAGAATTTTGTACGCTCAGCCATGGCACCGGAAACGATAGTAGCAGAGGTTGCACAGAAGACAGTCTGGAAAATCAAAAATGCCCAGAACGGAACACCGTCAGGAAGCATTGTGCTTCCGTAATTTGCCTCGGTGGCAATTCCGCCGATTCTTCCGAAGAAGCCATTTCCTGCTCCAAACATAATACCGAAACCAACCAGCCAGAATGCCGGAGTACCGATACAGAAGTCCATCAGGTTTTTCATGATAATGTTACCTGCGTTTTTTGCTCTGGTGAAACCGGTTTCAACCATTGCGAAGCCTGCCTGCATGAAGAAGACAAGCGCGGCGCCAACAAGCACCCAGATTGTGTTTACTGCTGAATAATCCATAATAATTTCCTCCCTCATCTTGTACCTGCACCGGATAAGCAGGAGCAGATACATATTTAATATCAAAAAGGCGCAAAAGAGAAAACATTTGTTTTACTTTCGCGCCTTTACGATCCTTTTATATTTTTTTGTATGTATGTAAAACAGGGGATATCTGTATCGTGTGATTAATGGATGAGGAAATCGATAATGAATTATGAAGTAGAGTTTCATAATAGATATCCCCTGGTTCTACCCTAGAAAGTCCCGGATAGCAGCTGTGAATGAGCCATGCTTGCATGAGCGAGTTCACAGATATTAGACGGGCAAGAAGGTATGAGTAAGAAGGGCGATAGCCCGGATTACGAATACCTTCGACAGCTGTGGGAGCGCTGTAAGCGCGGAACAGCTGACTTTCGTTCATGAAGATGTCGCTGTAAAGCGACATTTCCATTAGATATAGAATAACAGTTTTCCATAAGTAGGATATGGAAGCAGATCATCCGGAATAAGAGTCTCAGCCTCATCGGCAGACCTTCTAAGCTCCTCCATATCCTCAAGAACCTCAGTCTGATACAGTTTGGCATTCTCAAGCACATCCTCAGTCGCTTTTGCTTTGGCTGTATCTACTTTCAGTTTCTCAAGTCCCTTTGTCATAGCATCGGAAAGCTCAGACAGCTTGGTAATAAGTGTTGTCTCGCTTTTGCAGGAAATACCAGGAACAACAGAAGCCTTCAGGCTTGCTGTGCTTGCAATTTCCTCCACATAAGACAGAACAGACGGAAGGAGATCCTTCTGCACCATCTCAACCATTGTGTTGGACTCAATGTTGATGGTCTTGGAATAGTTCTCAAGCCAGATATCATAACGGGAATGAATCTCCTCGCTTGTGAAAATGCTGTGCTTGGTAAACAGTTCGATGTTTTTATCGGCAATCCACATAGGCATAGCATCCGGAGTTGATTTCAGGTTGTAAAGGCCACGTTTTGCTGCCTCTTCAATCCACTCATCTGTATAGCCGTTGCCGTTGAAGATGACACGTTTATGCTTTTTGATGGCTCTCTTGATCAGCTCATGAACTGCATGCTCCATATCCTCCGGAGCTACATCTGCAAGCTCCTTTGCAAACTGATCCAGTGCCTCTGCAACTGCAGTATTTAATACGATATTCGGGTTTGCAACAGAAGCTGCGGAACCCAGCATACGGAATTCGAATTTGTTTCCGGTAAATGCAAATGGTGAAGTACGGTTACGGTCTGTGTTGTCTTTTACGAAATGAGGCAGAACCGTTGCACCGATATCCATCTGAACAGCACCGTGGGAAGTAAAGTAGGTATCGTTTTCAATGGATTTGAGAACCTCTGTCAGCTCATCTCCAAGGAAAATAGATACAACTGCAGGCGGAGCCTCGTTTGCTCCAAGTCTGTGGTCGTTTCCTGCGCTTGCAACGGAAATACGAAGCAGATCCGCATATTCATCAACCGCTTTGATAACCGCCATCAGAAAAACAAGGAACTGGATATTCTCTGCAGGAGTTTTTCCCGGATCCAGAAGGTTTACGCCGTCATCTGTGATCATGGACCAGTTGTTGTGCTTACCGCTTCCGTTGATTCCCTCAAATGGTTTCTCATGAAGGAGGCAAACAAGATCATGCTTGTCAGCAACCTTTTTCATAACCTCCATGGTCAGCTGATTGTGGTCAACTGCAACATTTGTGGTATCGAATACAGGAGCAAGCTCATGCTGTGCAGGAGCAACCTCGTTGTGTTTTGTTTTTGCCGGAATACCAAGCTTCCACAGCTCAACATCAAGATCATGCATATAAGCTGCAACCTTCGGCTTCAAGGTTCCGAAGTAATGATCCTCCATTTCCTGTCCTTTCGGAGCTGGAGCACCAAGTAAGGTACGTCCGCAGAACACCAGGTCTTTTCTTTCTTTATAAAGCTCCTTTGGAACCAGGAAGTATTCCTGCTCAGGTCCTACAGTTGTGGAAACATGCTTGATTCCTTTATTTCCGAGGATGTGAAGCATATTCACAGCTGCTTTATTTAAGGTATCCATAGAGCGAAGGAGAGGAGTCTTTTTGTCAAGTGCCTCACCGCTGTAAGAGCAGAACGCTGTGGGAATGTAAAGGGTTCCATCCTTAATAAATGCCGGGGAAGTAGGATCCCATGCTGTATAGCCTCTTGCCTCAAAGGTAGCACGAAGACCACCGGACGGGAAGCTGGAAGCATCCGGCTCACCCTTTACAAGCTCTTTACCGGAGAAATCCATGATGACCTGTCCATCACCTGTTGGGGAAATGAAGCTGTCATGTTTCTCAGCAGTCACGTTTGTCATAGGCTGGAACCAGTGTGTATAATGGGTAGCACCATTTTCGATGGCCCATTCTTTCATGGCAACTGCTACAGAGTTTGCAACATCAAGCTCTAAGTGAGTACCATTTTCAATGGTTTTTTTCAGTGCCTTGTACATGTCCTTTGGTAATTTACTGCGCATGATCCTGTCGTTGAAAACAAGACTTCCATAAATTTCGGGAATATTCTGTGTCATAACAGATACGCTCCTTTCACTCTTCATTTTCTTTCTTCATAAGGAAATGTCTGCTGATGCAGACATTATTATAAAAGTGAATTGCTCCGCGCCCTGGCGCTCTCGCAATTCCCACCCGCATTCGCATTCCGACCTGCCGGTCTGCATGCTCATGTGGGTTAGCCCGTCCAATGTCTATGCCGAAATCCAAGCCAGCTTGCATTTCGGCATAGCCGCTGTCCGGGACTTTTATAACAAAAAAGGCGCCTTAGATTTACATTTCTGTAAAATCCAAAGCGCCTTTGCTTTATGTCATGTAGTATACTCAAAAAAACGGACTTGTCAATATATTTTTTGAAAAAAATTCCAAAATATTTTTGCAAAAGCCTGAAAAAAATTCTTGATAAAAATGAAAAAAGCGCACTTGACAAATGAGCTTCTTTAATTATAATTTTTTTTGTTTCTATAACATAAATCAGCACCAAGGAGGAAGACAAATGGCAGAAATTAAAGAAGAATGCGGCGTCTTTGGAATCTACGATCTGGATGGAAATGATGTGACAGCATCTATTTATTATGGTCTTACATCTTTGCAGCATCGTGGACAGGAGGCCTGCGGACTTGCAGTATCCGATACCAAAGGTCCTATTGGAAATGTAAAATTTCACAAGGATCTGGGTCTGGTCAGTGAAGTACTTCGCGAGGAAACTCTTCATAAAATGAGTGGGGACATTGGAATCGGACATGTGCGCTATTCTACAACCGGAGCGTCTGTTGCTGAAAATGCCCAGCCTCTTGTTTTGTCTTATGTAAAAGGCAGTCTGGCACTTGCGCATAATGGCAATCTTGTGAACACCAAGGCTCTGAAATGGGAACTGATTCAGAGCGGAGCAGTTTTTCATACAACAACAGATTCAGAGGTCATCGCATTCCATGTTGCAAGGGAACGTGTGCATACCAGCTGTGTAGAGGATGCTGTACTAAATACAGCCAAAAAGCTTCAGGGTGCATACGGTCTGGTGATCATGAGTCCCCGCAAGCTGATCGGCGTCCGTGACCCCTATGGCCTGAAACCTCTTTGCCTTGGAAAAAGAGATAATGCTTATGTCCTGGCATCTGAAAGCTGTGCCCTGACTTCCGTTGGTGCTGAGTTTATCCGCGACATTTTGCCGGGGGAAATGATTACCATCAGCCATGAGGGGATCAAGTCTGATCTGACACTGGCCAATTTGGTGAAAACCCGCGCCCACTGCGTATTTGAATATATCTATTTTGCAAGACTGGATAGTACTCTTGATAAGGTCAGCGTTTATGATGCCCGTATCCGAGGAGGAAAATCCCTTGCCAAATCTTACCCTGTAGAGGCAGATCTTGTCACCGGAGTACCGGAATCCGGAATTCCTGCCGCAAAGGGATTTTCAGAGGAATCCGGAATACCTTTCGGATTTGCATTCTATAAGAATTCCTATATTGGAAGAACCTTTATCAAGCCTACCCAAAAAGAAAGAGAATCCAGCGTTCATCTGAAGCTAAGTGTTCTGGAAGCTGCAGTAAAAGGCAAACGAATTGTCCTCGTAGATGATTCTATTGTCCGGGGAACCACCATTGCCAACCTGATCCGTATGCTTAAAGAAGCCGGTGCTCTTGAAGTTCATGTAAGAATCAGTTCTCCGCCATTTTTGCATCCCTGCTATTTCGGAACAGATGTGCCAAGTAATGATCAGCTGATTGCGGCACAACACTCCACAGAGGAAATCTGCAAAATGATCGGCGCAGACTCTCTTGGCTATATGGAGATAGAGTACCTGGAGGGCATGGCAGGCGGACTTCCCATATGCAAGGCATGCTTTGATGGCAATTATCCCATGGAAATTCCCAATGAGAATAATTTACAAAATGATTTTGAAATTCATAAAATTTAAGATGAAAAATGGCTTTTGTAATATTGGTTACAGAATGAACCCAACAACGAAATGGTGAATAATAGCCAAAAAATAATGCGAAAAATTGTGCAACATACATAAAATACTGCTGAAATGTGGAAAAAAACAATGTACAAGAAAGAACTTGACAAAAATCGAAAATGGGTGCATAATCTGCCTCAATCAAGGAAAAAACATTCCTGTAAAACAGAAAGGGTGAATAATGATGTGTCAGAAGCAAATTAAGCTGAATGCGACGGAAGAGGTTCAGGAGTTCGTCAAGGCAGCAGGGAAATGCGATTTTGACATAGATGTATTCTATAACAGAATTATCATTGATGCAAAATCCATTCTGGGAGTTCTGAGTATGGACCTGACACGGGTGCTTACTGTGCAGTGCCATGGAGAGAGCAAGGAATTTAATCGTACATTACAGAAGTTTGCAGTTGCTTAAGTCCGCTTGAATGGCTTTGCAGCAGCTGTCAGACTGGCACCTGCTTGGTGTCCCACTAAAATTGCAAAAAACAGATATTGCCGAATTGACTTGAAATACGAGACAGCATGGAATCGGCGGTGTCTGTTTTTTTTATTTTTCACAGGAAATGCTGAATTATTTATGGTAGAGAACCCAAGTGTATGATAGAATAGCAAGGTGATTATATAACCAGATCAGAGTCTTTTTCAAACATGCTCTGGTATGGTGGAAAGAGGAAAAGATGAGAAAAGAAAAAGGAATTGCCTTGCTTCCAATCGGTGTATTTCTCGTATTATATCTTGGACTTGGCATCTTGTTTGAGTATGTGATGGATATTCCCATGGGATTTTATAACGTACCCATTGTAATCGCATTTCTTGCAGCGATCTTGGTAGCCTGTTTGCAAAACAGAGCATTGAATTTTGACAGGAAGCTGGAGATCATGGCACAGGGTGTGGGAGACAAAAATATTATCACTATGCTTCTGATTTTTCTTACAGCAGGCTCCTTTGTAGGAGTTGTGGGAAGAAGCAGCGCAGAGAGTGTTGCATATTGTATGCTAAGTCTCATACCGGCCAGGTTTTCAGTGGCTGTTTTGTTTGTTGTTGCCTGCTTTGTATCTGTGGCAATGGGGACTTCAGTAGGAACGATTACCCTTCTGATCCCAATCGCAGCAGCAGTTTCCAATGCATCCGGATTTAATCTGGCATTTTGCGTGGCATCTGTTATGGGCGGAGCTATGTTTGGGGATAATCTTTCTTTTATTTCAGACACCACCATTGCTGCCTGTAACGGACAAGGCTGCGAGATGAAGGACAAATTCCGGGAGAACTTCTGGATTGCTTTTCCGGCAGCAATAGCTACATTGGTCCTGATCCTGTTTTTGTCATTCCAGACAAAAATTCAGGGACATGTGAGCCAGCCCTATCATTTGATGCAGATAATACCTTATGTGCTGGTTCTGATCGGAGGAATTGTTGGAATCAATGTGTTTGTAGTATTGCTGACAGGAATTGCATCCGGTGCAGTTATCATGCTGATCGGAGGAAATACCACACCTGTAGAGATTCTGAAAAACATGGGCTCCGGTGTCTCGGGAATGTTCGAGACCTGTATGGTAGCGATCCTGGTGGCTGCTATGTGCGCATTGATTCGTGAATATGGCGGATTTGATGCACTTCTTAGCTGGATACATAAAATTTTCCGTGAGAAAAAAGGCGGTCAGCTTGGAATCGGACTTCTGGTGGGAACTATGGATATTGCAACTGCCAATAATACCGTGGCAATCGTGATGGCAAATCCTATTGCAAAGGAGATGGCAGAGGAATACGGAATTACGCCGAAAAAGACAGCTTCCATTCTGGATACCTTTTCCTGTGTTTTCCAGGGAGTGATTCCCTATGGTGCACAGATGCTGGTTGCAGTCTCGGCAGTAAATGAACTGGGCGGTGAGATTTCTGCATTTCAGATTATGCCGAAGCTGTTTTACCCCATGCTGCTTCTGCTTAGTTCACTGATCACAATTATGAGAAGCTCAGATTGTGAAAAATAACATTGACAAATCTCCAAATATGATATATTATATAGCATATTTTTGAATAAGAATTTGTTTTGACAAAGGCGTCAAAGAGGATAAACAGGTCAAGTGCCCCCTGAAATCCCTCTTTGGTGCCTTTTTGTGTATTCGGGCCATCCATAAGGAAGCCCGGAAATCAGGAGGAGGAAATCGAAAGATGGCAGTAAAATACGTATTTGTCACTGGCGGTGTTGTGTCAGGACTGGGAAAAGGAATCACAGCAGCATCATTAGGAAGGCTTCTAAAAGCCAGAGGCTTCCAGGTAACCATGCAGAAATTTGACCCCTACATCAACATCGACCCCGGAACCATGAACCCCATCCAGCACGGCGAAGTCTTCGTAACCGACGACGGAACCGAGACCGACCTGGATCTTGGTCACTATGAGCGCTTTATTGATGAAAGCCTGGATAAAAATTCCAACGTGACCACCGGAAAAATTTACTGGTCCGTTCTTCAGAAGGAACGCCACGGAGACTTCGGGGGAGGAACCGTACAGGTCATTCCCCACATCACAAATGAGATCAAAGGCCGTTTCTACCGTGCCAAATCCCCGGATGAAGACCGAATTGCCATCATTGAGGTAGGCGGAACAGTAGGAGACATTGAAAGCCAGCCGTTCCTGGAATCCATCAGACAGTTCCAGCATGACGTAGGACACGAAAATGCCATCCTTATTCATGTAACCCTGATTCCATACCTGAAGGCTTCCGGTGAAATGAAAACCAAGCCCACCCAGGCCAGTGTAAAAGAGCTTCAGGGAATGGGAATCCAGCCGGATGTGCTGGTATGCAGAAGCGAATATCCCCTCACCGACGACCTTCGTGCCAAAATCGCCCTGTTCTGCAACGTACCCGTATCCCACGTACTCCAGAACCTGGACGTAGAATATTTATATGAAGCACCACTTGCCATGGAACGTGAAAAACTGGCAGACGTGGTCATGCAGTCCCTTGGACTTGAGAAGCGCAAACCAGACCTTACCGACTGGGAAGAAATGGTAGAAAATCTCCGCCACCCGGACAAAACCGTAAACATTGCAATGGTAGGAAAATACACTCAGCTCCACGATGCCTACTTAAGCGTCGTAGAAGCCCTGAAGCACGGCGGAATCGCATGCAAGGCAAAAGTAGAGATCACCTGGATTGATTCCGAAGAACTCAATGAGAAAAACCTGGACCAGAGACTTTACAGCGTAGACGGAATCCTGGTACCAGGCGGCTTCGGCGGAAGAGGAACCGAAGGCATGATCCTGGCCGCACAGTACGCCCGTGTCCACAAGATCCCATACCTTGGAATCTGCCTGGGAATGCAGATGGCAATCGTAGAATTTGCCCGCCACGTCCTTGGCTATGAAGATGCAAACAGCATCGAGCTTGCCCCGGAAACTACACATCCGGTCATCGCCCTGATGCCAGACCAGGAGAAAGTAGAAGACCTTGGCGGAACCCTCCGTCTTGGCAGTTACCCATGTGTCCTTCAGGACGGCTCTTTATCATTAGAACTCTTTGGAAAGAAAGAAATCCAGGAGCGCCACAGACACCGGTACGAAGTCAACAACGCATACCGCGAGGAGCTTGCAGCCAAAGGCATGACCATTGCCGGAACCTCTCCGGATGGCCACATTGTGGAAATGATCGAGATCCCGGCCAACCCGTTCTTTGTAGGAACCCAGGGCCATCCGGAATTCAAGTCAAGACCAAACCATGCACACCCGCTGTTCCGCGGCTTCATCAAAGCGGCAGCAGATAAAAAACAGCAAAAAGAGGAAACTCTGAATCAACAATAGAAAGGATGAGGAAAATGAGAGAAGTGATAAAGGAAAGGCAGGGACTTTACCGCCAGGAATTTGAGCATGACAACTGCGGTATCGGTGCAGTTGTAAACATCAAAGGTAAAAAATCTCATGATACAGTGGCAAATGCTCTTCGTATTGTAGAGAATCTGGAGCACCGTGCCGGAAAGGATGCCGAAGGCAAAACCGGTGACGGTGTAGGTATCCTTCTTCAGATCTCACACAGATTTTTCAAAAAAGCCTGCAAAAAAGAAGGAATTGAGATCGGTCAGGAAAGGGAATACGGTATTGGCCAGTTCTTTTTCCCGCAGCACGAGATCAAACGTGCCCAGGCGAAAAAAATGTTCGAGATCATCGTGGAAAAGGAAGGTCTGGAATTCCTTGGCTGGAGAGAAGTCCCGGTAGTCCCGGAGGTTCTTGGACATAAGGCAAGAGAGTGCATGCCATGCATCATGCAGGCATTTATCAAAAAGCCAGATGATCTGGAAAAAGGTCTTGCATTTGACCGCAAGCTGTACATTGCCCGCCGGGAGTTCGAGCAGAGCAACGACAATACCTACGTATGTTCCATGAGCAGCCGAACCATCGTCTACAAAGGAATGTTCCTGGTAGGCCAGCTTCGCACATTTTTCTCTGATCTTCAGAGCCCGGATTATGAATCCGCCATTGCCCTTGTGCATTCCCGTTTCAGCACCAACACAAACCCAAGCTGGGAGAGAGCACATCCTAACCGTCTCATTGTTCACAACGGTGAGATCAACACCATCCGTGGAAACGCAGACAAAATGCTGGCAAGAGAGGAAAATATGGAGTCCCCGTACCTGGAGGGCGAAATGCAGAAGATCCTTCCGGTTGTCAACCGAAACGGTTCCGACTCTGCAATGCTTGACAACACCCTGGAATTCCTTACCATGAGCGGCATGGAGCTTCCCCTTGCAGTGATGATCACCATCCCAGAGCCATGGGCAAACAACGACACCATTTCCCAGGAAAAGCGTGACTTCTACCAGTACTATGCAACTATGATGGAGCCATGGGATGGACCGGCCTCCATTCTCTTTTCAGATGGAGATGTGATGGGCGCAGTTCTTGACCGCAACGGTCTTCGTCCATCCAGATACTATGTAACCTCAGACGGCTGCATGATCCTTTCCTCTGAGGTAGGCGTTCTGCCGGTACCGGAAGAGAAGATCATTCTCAAAGAGCGTCTTCACCCAGGCAAAATGCTTCTGGTAGATACCCTTCAGGGAAAAATTATTGACGACAACGAATTAAAGGAAATGTACGCAAAGAAACAGCCATACGGCGAATGGCTGGACAGCAATCTGGTACATTTAAAGGATATCAAAATTCCAAACGAAAGAATGGAAGAGTACACCGAGGAGCAGCGCTCCCGCCTGCAGAAAGCCTTCGGCTATACCTACGAGCAGTACCGCACCTCTATCCGCAATATGGCATTAAACGGAGCAGAAAGCATTGGCGCAATGGGCGTGGATACTCCATTGGCTGTATTTTCCAAACAGAACAGACCACTTTTTGACTACTTTAAACAGCTTTTTGCACAGGTAACCAACCCGCCAATCGATGCCATCCGTGAGGAAATCGTAACCAGCACCAGCGTTTACGTTGGAAAAGACGGAAACCTTCTGGAGCAGATTCCGGAGAACTGCAAGGTACTGAAGATCAATAACCCGATTCTTACCAATACGGATATGCTCAAGATTAAGGAAATGCATCACGAGGGCTTTAAGGTTGCAGTAGTTTCTACCTTATATTATAAGAGCACAAAGCTGGAGCGTGCCATTGACCGCCTGTTTGTGGAGGTTGATAAAGCCTACAGAGACGGTGCTAACATTCTGGTGCTTTCTGACAGAGGAGTGGACGAAAACCACATGCCAATCCCGTCACTCCTTGCTGTTTCCGCAGTACATCAGCACCTTGTAAAAAACAAAAAGAGCACTTCCCTTGCAATTATTCTGGAATCCGGCGAGCCAAGAGAGGTTCATCACTTCGCAACACTTCTTGGCTATGGCGCAAGTGCAGTGAACCCTTATCTGGCACTTGAGACTATCCATGAGCTTATTGACACACATATGCTGGACAAGGATTACTATGCTGCAGTGGAAGACTACAATCACGCTGTGATCAGCGGCATTGTAAAAATTGCCTCCAAGATGGGTATTTCCACGATTCAGTCTTACCAGGGCTCCCAGATTTTTGAGGCAATCGGTGTATCCCAGGACGTAATTGACAAATACTTCACCGGAACGGTAAGCCGCGTAGGCGGTATTACACTGGAGGATATTGAGGATAATGTAGAAAAGCTTCATTCTGAGGCATTTGATCCTCTTGGACTTACCACAGACCTGACCTTAGACAGCGTAGGTGCTCACAAAATGAGAAGCCAGGGTGAGGAGCACCGTTACAACCCGGCAACCATCCATCTTCTTCAGCAGTCCACAAGAACCGGAAGCTATGAGATGTTCAAGCAGTACACCGATCTTGTCGATAAGGAAAATCACGGCAACCTTCGTGCTTTGATGGACTTTAAATATGCAAAGAACCCGGTGCCGATCGAAGAAGTGGAAAGTGTAGATGAGATAGTAAAGCACTTTAAGACCGGTGCTATGTCCTATGGCTCTATTTCCCAGGAGGCTCATGAAACTCTTGCCATTGCCATGAATCATCTTCACGGAAAATCAAACACAGGAGAAGGCGGTGAAAGTGAGGAAAGACTGGATTCAGCAGGAAGCACGGATGACAGATGCTCAGCCATCAAGCAGGTAGCCAGCGGACGTTTTGGCGTTACCAGCCGCTATCTGGTATCTGCAAAAGAAATCCAGATCAAAATGGCACAGGGAGCAAAGCCAGGTGAAGGCGGACACCTTCCGGCAAAGAAGGTTTACCCGTGGGTTGCAAAAACCCGTCATTCCACCCCTGGTGTCAGCCTGATCTCCCCGCCGCCCCATCATGACATCTATTCCATTGAGGACCTGGCAGAGCTGATCTATGACCTGAAAAATGCAAACAAATATGCAGATATTTCCGTAAAACTGGTTTCCGAGGCTGGTGTGGGTACTGTAGCAGCAGGTGTTGCCAAGGCTGGCGCACAGGTTATCCTGATTTCCGGTTATGACGGAGGTACAGGAGCTGCTCCAAGAAGCTCCATCCACAATGCAGGACTTCCCTGGGAGCTTGGACTTGCGGAAACACATCAGACCCTTCTTATGAACGGACTTCGAAACCGTGTCCGCATTGAGACAGACGGCAAGCTGATGAGCGGCCGTGATGTTGCCATTGCCGCACTTCTTGGTGCAGAGGAATTTGGCTTTGCAACCGCTCCCCTTGTAACTATGGGCTGCGTGATGATGAGAGTGTGCAACCTGGATACCTGCCCGGTTGGTGTTGCCACCCAGAACCCGGAGCTTAGAAAACGCTTCAAGGGCAAACCGGAATACGTAGAAAACTTCATGCGCTTTATTGCACAGGAGCTTCGTGAATATATGGCAAAGCTTGGTGTTCGCAGCCTGAAGGAAATGGTAGGACGCACCGATCTTCTTGTTTCAACAGATGCCGTGGACGAGCCACACAAGGGAAAGGTTGATCTTAGTGCCATCCTGAACAATCCATTTGCAGGAGAAGGCAATATGGTAACCTTTGACCCGAAATCACAGTACAACTTCGAGCTGGAAAAAACACTGGATGAAAGGATCCTGCTCAAAAAATGCAGCAGTGCAATCCGAAATGGTGAAAAAACACAGCTCTCTGTGGCTGTTAAAAACACAGACCGTGCATTTGGAACCATCCTTGGTGCTGAGATTACCAGAAACCACAAAAAGGGACTTCCGGAAGACACTGTAGAAATCCACTGCACAGGAGCCGGTGGACAAAGCTTTGGTGCATTCATCCCCAAGGGACTTACCCTGAAGCTTACCGGTGACTGCAATGATTATTTCGGAAAAGGTCTTTCCGGCGGAAAGCTGATTCTGAAAACTCCGGAAAATGCAGGCTACAAAGCAGAAGATAACATTATTGTAGGAAATGTTGCCCTTTATGGAGCCACCAGCGGAACTGCCTTTATCAATGGTATGGCAGGCGAGCGCTTCGCAGTACGTAACTCCGGTGCAAATGCAGTTGTAGAAGGTGTCGGCGAGCATGGCTGTGAGTATATGACAGGCGGCCGTGTGGTTGTTCTTGGAAGAACGGGCAAAAACTTTGCAGCAGGTATGAGCGGCGGTATTGCTTACGTTCTGGATGTGGAGAATGTTCTTTACAGAAATCTGAATAAATCCATGATTTCTATTGAAAAGGTGGATAATAAATATGACGAAAAAGAGCTTCGGGATCTGATTGAAGCTCATGTAGCCGCAACAGGCTCAGCCCTTGGCAAGAAGATTCTGGATCAGTTTGATGAGTACCTGCCTCATTTTAAAAAGCTCATTCCAAATGAGTACAAGAAAATGATCACCTTAAGCGCAAAGCTTGAGGAAAAGGGTTTGAACAGTGAACAGGCACAGATGGAAGCATTCTACGAAAGCATAGGAGTTAAGCATTAAGGAGGCGAAGAATCGTGGGAAAACAGACTGGATTTTTAGAATATAACAGAGAGGTGGCAAAGGTTCTGCCGCCTAAGGTGCGAATTGCCAATTTCAAGGAGTTCCGTACCCCATTAAATAAAGAAAAACAGAAGCTTCAGGGAGCACGCTGCATGGCATGCGGCGTGCCCTTCTGCCAGGCAGGAATGATGATCGGAGGTATGGCATCCGGCTGTCCGCTGCACAATCTGGTGCCGGAGACCAATGACCTGGTATATACAGGAAACTGGAAACAGGCATTCCTTCGTCTGAATAAAACGCACAGCTTTCCGGAATTTACTTCCCGTGTCTGCCCTGCACTTTGCGAGGCTGCATGCACCTGCAACCTGAACGGAGAACCGGTTTCTACCAAGGAAAACGAGCGTGCCATTATTGAAACCGCTTACGCACAGGGCTGGGTGAAACCACAGCCGCCGGCTGTCCGCACAGGAAAAAACATTGCAGTAGTAGGAAGCGGCCCTTCCGGACTTGCAGCCGCACAGCAGCTGAACCGAAGAGGTCACAGTGTAACTGTATTTGAGAGAAGTGACCGCATTGGCGGATTGCTTCGCTATGGAATTCCTAACATGAAGCTGGAGAAATCTGTTATTGACAGAAGATTAAAGCTGATGGAAGAAGAAGGCGTGAAATTTGTGACAAACACAAATGTAGGCGTTGACATCACAGCAGAAGAGCTTCTGAAAAAATTTGACCGCGTGATTCTTTGCTGCGGAGCCTCCAATCCCCGTGACATCAAGGTACCGGGAAGAGATGCCAAGGGAATCTATTTCGCAGTAGACTTCCTGAAAAAAGTAACCAAAACCTTACTGGACAGCGACTTTACCAAAGCACCTTACGAGGATGCAAAGGGCAAGCATGTGCTGGTGATCGGCGGCGGTGATACCGGAAACGACTGTGTGGGAACCTCCGTCCGTCTGGGTGCCAAATCTGTAACCCAGCTGGAAATGATGCCAATGCCTCCAGTAGAGCGTGCAGCCTCCAACCCGTGGCCGGAGTGGCCGAAGGTTCTGAAAACCGATTACGGCCAGGAGGAGGCTATTGCCGTATTCGGACACGACCCACGTATTTACCAGACTACAGTCACTGAGTTTATTAAGGACAAAAACGGAAACGTGTGTCAGGCTAAGATCGTGAAGCTGAAGTCTGAGAAGGATCCGAAAACTGGCCGTATGATGATGGTTCCCGTAGAAGGAACCGAGGAAGTGATCCCTGCTGACCTGGTGCTGATCGCAGCCGGATTTCTGGGAAGCCAGAAATACGTTACCGATGCCTTCAAGGTAGCCACAACCCCTCGCACCAACGTGGAGACAAAGCCGGAAGCTTACGAAACCAGCGTTCCGAGAGTTTTCACAGCCGGCGACATGCACAGAGGCCAGTCTCTTGTCGTATGGGCCATCCGCGAAGGAAGAGAAGCTGCCAAGGCAGTGGACGAATCCTTAATGGGTTACTCTTATCTGTAAAAAACATAGATACCAAAAATCTCCAGATGCGCATATCTGGAGATTTTTTTGCCTCAAAAACACAAATCGAAGCAGGAAATCCCCAGGCGGCAGATCCACCCACTGCGTGTTGTCCAGGCACACCGGGATTCCCACAGGCTTCTGGTGCGGGGTGAAAGAACTGCTTATGAGCCGGAGAACCCGGAAACCATTTCCGTAAAAACACGGGAAAAAGAAGAGGCAAAAGACCTGACCCTTTCATATGCAGGGGCAGCAGTCCTTGTGCTTATCCTGGTGATTGGTCTTCTGGCAGCAGGAATCAGAAAAAGGAAAAAGAAAAAGTTTTCCTGTAGCTTTCGGAACCAGATGTGGAAATGACCCTGTATCAGGTAGCAGAAGTGGAAGACGGGGAACTCTATTATACAGAGGCCTTTGCAGACTGCGGGGTAGATCTGGAAGGTCTTTCCCAGGAAGAGGTACAGGACGCAGCTGAGCTCCTTGCAGTCTATGCAGGGTAGGCGTTTGCGAAACGCCAAAAGCCGCATAAATACGGCATTTTTTCTTGTTAAAAATAAAATATCTCCTCAAGGTTTATGGTAAAATAGAGTTGTCGAGAAACTATCAACCAATCCACCTAAAGGAGATATACCTACACGGCAATATACTGGCAATGATTTGATGAAGTGCTTGAAACGCTTGATTTTACTGGATTTTTCGGCTGTTTGATAAAGGGGAAAAGTTGAGTTTAGACCATTTGAAATGTGTAAAAAATGAGACAAAAATTATCAAATGGGAAGCCTTGTACATGATATTATTTATGTAGAAAAGTACACATTGGAGATTGCTCATGAGAAAATTTATGAGGATAGAAATCGTCCGGTGATGTGTGGAATTGTATCCATGCGTCACCGGATTTTTTTGTTTTCCGGAAGCGAAATGCGAATATACCGCTATATGTTGCTACTCGGAAAGATCCCGTTTCATATTTCAAAAATGGAGCAACAAAGAAAATCACATTTTAATTCACCTTGCGCATTTGCCTTGATGATAAAGATGAAATTATCAACACTAAAATGGCTGGATATTAAATAATCCGCTTTAATGCCTGTGATGAAAGGATACATGCGTGGCATGTATGAATATAAATTAACCTATTGTGCTACTTCAAATAAATTATGTGAAAACCTGTGAAACCGCAAAGAATCCCTGTAGTTATTGAAAGAATAAAAT